>DASYBP010000367.1:0-7238 GCA_036500715.1 Rhodopila sp. | reverse complement strand
CCAGTTATCGATCTCCAGCCAGGTCAGATCGAAGGGTTCGACGGCCTTGGCGACCTTCAGGTTACCCTCGGTCTTGAAGTGGTAGTTGATATCGAGGTGAATGCCCATTTCGAGGCCGGCGCCCTGGCGAAAGGCGGCGAGGGTGTCGTGTACGGCGCGCAGCGTGGCGCGATCGGCGTTGAGTTCGGGATGGCCGGGCGTGCGGCCGAAGCCGGGAGCGAAACTGACCAGTTTTTCGCCGTCGAAGGCCAGGATGTTGGTTTTCAGTGCGTTGAAGCCACGGCGTTTGACTTCAGCGCCGAGGGCGGCGACGTCGTCGTAGGTTCGCAGCGGAGGGACGCCGACCAGTTCGGCGTTGCGCACACGGTAGGTGCCGCAGTGCGACCAATAGACCGGGATGCGCCGGCGGACCGGACCGCCGAACAGTTCGTAGACCGGGACGCCGAGCGCCTTGCCTTTGATGTCGAGCAGGGCGTTGCCGATCGCGGCGATGGCGCGCTGGTTGACGCCGTTGGGGGCCTGGATCTGCTTCACGTACAGCAGTGAGTCGATGGTCTGGACTGGTCGCGGGTCGGTGCCGATCAGCGCCTCGGCCATGCCGTGGATAACGGCGGTCAGGCCGCTGCTGCCGTCGGCTTCGGTATATTCCGACCATCCGACCAGGCCGTCATCGGTGGTGATCTTGAGGAAAGAGAAGGTGCGCCAGCCGGCGTCGCAGTGCAGATCCTCGATTTTGGCGACCTTCATGGATTGGTTCCTCCCGGGCCCTCAAGCTACGCCGCGTGGGCGGTTGCGTCACCTGGGCGGCGAGATCGCAGGTTACTCCGCCAGGACGGTCGCCTCGACGCCCTCGCGGCGGTCCAGGATGGTGCGTACCCTTGGCAAATCGAGTGCCCCTTCCCACCATGCCACGAAGATCGTCGCCATGGTGTTGCCGAACAGATTGGTCACGGCGCGCGCCTCGCTCATGAAGCGGTCGATGCCCAGGACGAGAACCATACCAGCGACCGGTATCTTGCCATTCATCGTTGCCAGCGTTGCGGCCAGCGTGATGAACCCGCCGCCGGTGACGGTTGCCGCGCCCTTTGAGGTGAGCAGCAGAACGCCAAGAATAAGCAGGTAGTCTCCCCAGCTCAACTGGATGTTCAGGGCCTGAGCGATGAAGGCAATCGCCATGGTGAAGTAAATCGACGACCCGTCGAGATTGAATGCGTAGCCCAGCGGCACGGTCAGGCCGACGAGGGACTTGCCGCAGCCCAACAGCTCCAGCTTTTCCATGAGCGTGGGCATTGCGGCCTCCGACGAGGAGGTGCCCAGCACGATCAGGAATTCCTCTTTCACGAAGCGGAGGATTTTCAGGATGTTCAGGCCGATGACGGCGGCCACGACGCCCATGCCGAAGAGGACGAAGATGGCGCAGGTCAGGTAGAAGGACAGCATCAGGAATCCAAGCTGGGCGAGCGCACCGATGCCGTATTTACCGATGGTGAAGGCCATCGCGCCGAATGCGCCCAGCGGCGCGGCACGCATGATGATGGCGATCACGCCGAACAACGCTCCTCCAGCCTCGTCAAGGAAACCCACGACGGTTTTGCCATGATCCCCCACGCGTGAGAGGCCCAGCCCGAACAGCACGGCGAACAGCAGCACCTGAAGGATCTCTCCCTTGGCAAATGCATCGACGACGGTGGTCGGGATGATGTTGAGCAGAAAGCCAGCAACGTCCCGGTGCGGCGCATTGGCGTAAACGGCGACGGCCTTGCCGTCCAAGGTTGTCGGATCGATGTTCAGGCCGGCGCCCGGCTGGATCAGATGGGCAACGAGCAAACCGATGAACATGGCGATCGTTGTCATGACCTCGAAATAGACAATCGCCTTGACACCGATGCGGCCGACCTCTTTGGCGTCCGCGAGTTTGGCGATCCCGACCACCACGGTCACGAAGACAATCGGTGCGATGATCATGCGCACGAGTTTGATGAAGGCGTCGCCGAAGGGCTGCATCTGCACGGCGAGCGCCGGCCAGAAATGCCCGAGAGCGGCGCCGATCAGCACACCGAGCAGAACCTGGATGTACAGCCCTTTGGCGGAGCGTGCGCTGGTGCCTGCCATTGCCCAGAATTCCTCTTTCGCTTACGTCGAAGGCCTCGACGCAACATGATCGATTCGCATTGATCTGAAACAAGGTGAAAACCGAATGGCTGACTATGTCATCTCGCCGCCGAATATTACAGCTTTACCGGTTGCGAGCGGCGGTTTGTTTCCGGTCGGGCGGGTCTTTTGTGTCGGCCGCAATTACGTCGAACATGCCCGGGAGACAGGGAGCGATCCGGACCGGGAACCCCCGTTCTCCTTCATGAAGCCAGCGGACGCATTGCTGCTGAACGGGGCAGATATGCCCTACCCGCCGCGGAGCAAAGAGCTGGTCAAGCTGGCGCCTGGGGATCTGATCTACACCGGGACGCCGGAAAACATTGCGGCGGTGGAGTTCCGGGACCTGCTGGAGGGCGTCGTCGAGGGCGTCGGCTCGGTGAGGACCCGCATCGTCTGATGCCCGTGCTGCGCGTTGCGACCTGGAATATTAACTCACTGCGGTTGCGCCTCGGGTTGCTGGACAAGCTGGTGGAGGCCTTGCGTCCGGACGTGATCTGCCTGCAGGAGACCAAGGTACCGGATGCCCTGTTCCCTTCGGAGGGGCTCGAGGCGCTGGCGTATCCGCACGTCGTCTGCCGCGGCATGAAGGGCTATAACGGTGTCGCCATCCTGTCGCGGATTCCGTTGGACTTGCACGAGGCCGCCCCGGACTGGTGCGGCAAGGGCGATTGCCGGCATCTGGCGGCGGCGTTGCAGACTCCCGGCGGGCCGGTGGAGCTGCACAATTTCTACGTGCCGGCGGGCGGTGACGTTCCGGACCGAGCGCAGAACCCGAAATATGGCCACAAGCTGGATTTCATCGCCGAGGCGCGATTGTGGTTCGCGGCTCGGATCGGGCTGGAGCGATCGATCCTGGTTGGCGACCTGAACATTGCGCCAATGGAACATGACGTCTGGAGCCACAAACAACTGCTGGACGTGGTCAGCCATACGCCGCCGGAAACCGAGGGGCTGGACGCCTGGATGAATGCGGGCTTCATCGATGCGGTGCGCCATTTCGTGCCGGCGGACAAGAAGCTTTACTCGTGGTGGTCGTACCGGAACCAGGATTGGCGAGCATCCGACCGGGGGCGGCGGCTGGACCACATCTGGGTGACCGCGGATCTGAGGGCGGGGCTGCGCAGCCAGACGATTCTGCGCGACGCCCGCGACTGGCCGCGCGGATCCGATCATGTGCCGGTCTGCGTGGAGGTCGAGGTTTAGCATGTTGTGTCCCGCGGGCAGGCGCGTTTGACGGGTCGCTCGCGGTCTGGTTGAAGCGCCGTATCAAACGCGGCAGAGAGACCACGGGAGGGGGACGGCGAGTATGGTCAGCGAGCCTGGCGCTGAGCCGAAACGACACTGGCTGCGGATTCTGTTTGTGTTGCCGTTCGTCGCGATGCTCTGGGTCTCGTCGTACAACCGGCTGACGCCCGCGTTGTTCGGCTTCCCGTTCTATTACTGGTACCAGCTTCTGTGGATCGTCATCGCGGCGGCGATCGCCGCCCTCGTCTACAGAGCCGAACACCGAGGGTGAAGTGAACGCGCCCGCGCTGGCTGTCTTCATCGCGCTGTTTCTCCTGGTCACGGGGATCGGCTTCTGGGCGTCGGGCTGGCGCGCCGGCGATCTGACTCTGTTGCACGAGTGGGGCCTTGGCGGCCGCCGCTTCGGCACCTTCGTCACCTGGTTCCTGCTGGGGGGCGACCTCTACACGGCATACACCTTCATTGCGGTCCCTGCCCTGGTCTACGGCGCCGGTGCGCTGGGCTTTTTCGCGGTGCCGTACACGGTCATGGTCTATCCGCTGCTGTATCTGATCTTCCCGCGACTGTGGTCGCTGGCGCACCGGCACGGCTATGTCACGTCGTCCGACGTCGTGCTGGGACGGTATGGCAACAAGTGGCTGGCGCTGGCGGTGGGTGTGACCGGCATCGTAGCGACGATGCCTTACATCGCGCTGCAACTGGTCGGCATGCAGGTGGTGATCGGCGCGATGGGCGTTTCCGGTGAGGGCATCATGAAGGATCTTCCGCTGGTCATCGCCTTCGTAATCCTGGCGGCCTTCACCTACACCTCCGGCCTGCGCGCGCCGGCGATGATTGCGGTGGTCAAGGATCTGCTGATCTACCTGGTGGTGATCGCTGTCACCGTCTTCGTGCCGTTGAAGCTGGGCGGATTCGGGTCGGTGTTCTCCGCGGTGCCGCCGGCGAAGCTGACGCTGGCGGCACCGGCCGCTGACAGTTACGGGCCCTATAGCACATATGCGACCCTGGCGTTTGGATCGGCGCTGGCGCTGTTGCTGTATCCGCACTCGCTGACCGCGGTCCTCAGCAGCTCCAGCCCTGGTGCGATCCGGCGGAATGCAGCGCTGTTGCCGGCCTACTCGCTGGTCCTGGGTCTGTTGGCGCTACTGGGCTTCATGGCCGTGGCGCTGCATGTCGGGAGCGACCCGGCGTTTGCCGACGGGTTCAAGCGATACGGCAACAACTTTGCCGTGCCGGCGCTGATCCTCGCGGTCTTCCCAAGCTGGTTTGCTGGCCTCGCATTCGCCGCGATCGCCATCGGCGCGCTGGTGCCCTCGGCAATCATGTCGATCGCTTGCGCCAATATCGTCAGCCGCACGATCTATCGCGGCTTCCTCGCCCCGCATGCGACGCATGCGCAAGAATCGTCGATGGCGAAAATCGCCTCGCTGCTGGTGAAGGTTGGTGCGCTGGTGTTCATCATCTTCGTGCCGGTGCCTTACGCCCTGCAGTTCCAGTTGCTGGGCGGTCTTTGGATCATCCAGGTGCTGCCGTCGGTGATCCTGGGGCTGTATCTGCGGCTGCTGAACGGCTGGGGACTGCTGGCGGGGTGGGCGGCGGGAACCATCCTGGGCACCTGGATGGCCTCGACGACATCATTCAAGGCGGCGGTGTTCACACTTTCGGTCGGCGGCACCAGCTTTCCGGGCTACATCGCGCTTTGGGCGCTGGTGGCCAATGTGGCGGTGTCGGTATTGCTGTCGCTGCTGCTGAGGCCGTTCGTCTCACCCGCGCCGGAACTGGCAGAGGCCGAGTAGTGAGGCTGGGCAGTGCCCAGCCTCGCAAAGGGCCGGCGGCCCCCCCGCCGTCGCAGGGGCAGGCCCCCGCCTCCGCAGGGGCAGGCCTTTTTTGATCCTCGACTTAGCGCCGGGCGGCGGCGGGCTTGGTCGCCGGAAGGTCCTCTTCGAGCACGGTCAGGTGGATTGAATAGGATGTCTCACCGTCATCGACGTCCTTGTGTACCGTTCCGATCGTCTCGTCGTTGACCACCATCTCAATCGACAGGCCGCGGCGCTTAGGCGGCACGATGTTGATCCGCTCACTGCCGAACAGTCGGCGCAGATAGGTCTGAAGGCGTTCAACTTCCAACGGTGTCATCTGAGTCCCTTGCGCAAGGAGTGTTGCCCTTTAGCGGCCGGCCCGAACTTTTGCCAGTGGGCGCGTGCCAGTGGGCGCGTGCCAATGGGCGCGGGACGGTCACCAGCCGATAACGCGGTTCAATCAAGCATGTGGCCGAATCGGGCCGCCTTGGTCGCGAGGTATTCATCGTTGACGCCGTTGGGCGCGAACAAATGCGGCTCACGGTCCGTGACCTCGATGCCGCAGGCGGTCATTGCCTGCATCTTGTCGGGATTGTTGGTCAGCAGCCGCACACGCTTGATCCCCATCAGGCGCAGCATCGTCGCCCCGATCAAGAAGTTACGCTCGTCTGCGCCCCAGCCCAGGACCCGGTTGGCGTCCATCGTGTCCAGCCCGCGATCCTGCAGTCCGTAGGCACGGAGCTTGTTCACCAGACCGATGCCGCGACCTTCCTGCGCCAGATACAGCAAAACGCCGGCGCCATCCTCGGCCATGCGGCTGATCGCGCCACGCAACTGCTCCCCGCAGTCGCACCGCATGCTGCCCAGCAAGTCGCCGGTGAAACATTCGGAGTGGATTCGGACCAGCGGCGCGTCACGCGCCTCTGGTCGGCCGATCACAATAGCGAGATGTTCGATGGCTGAACCGTCACTGCGAAACGCCACGACCCGGCTGTCGGGTGCATTGTTCAGAGGGACCTCCGCCGATACGATTTGGCGCAGTCCCGTAACCTCGGCGGCGCTATAGTCGAGGATGTCGTGTACCGACACGTCTACCAGGTCGCGGCCGGCAGAGCGGGCGCCCCGAAATGGAACCGCCAGCACGGCGGGCAGAAGACGGCCGATCTTGGCGAGGGCGACGGCGGCGTCAGCGAAGGGCGGTGCGGGCACCGCCTGCAGGACTTCCCGCCCGCGGGGCTGTACCGCCAACGGATCGGCAAGGGATTGATAGACGGTGATATTATAGAGGGAAGCGGGGAGCTCGACGGCCACCGCGGCGAGATCCGCGGACATCGGCGCGCGCAGGATCGCGGCCGCGCGCGCCGGGGCCAGGATCAGCACCGGGCGCTCACCGGACAGAACCTCAAGCTCGGTCAGGGCATCGGGGCCAGCGGTTTCGGCGGCCAGGATCAGCAGCGGCGCGGCGCCGCGCAGTACTACAGGGACCCCCCGGCGTAACTCGGAGGCGCCGCGGTGGACCTGACGCAGCCGGGCTCTGGCTTGATCCGCGTCCGGGGCGGGATCAGGCGGCATCGGTGGCCCGCGGTTGCACGCGGGCCGGAACCCGGCATGCGGGTCTATGTAAAATTTTGGCACAAAAGGAGCTAATTTTTGTCACCATTGACCTTCAAGGTGGAATCGTCCCGAGGACGGATGATTCCCCGATACGGTAAACCATATAGTGAGCGCAAAGGACGACAATCCATATGAGGGCGCGTCACATAACAAACCATACGCGGGCAGCCCGCACGACAAACTATACGCGGGCAGGCCGCATGACGCGACACGTTGTACCCAACGGTTGTCCCCCACGTGCGCAATCTTGTGATAGGGGGGTTCCGATAAGCCTTACCGAACCGATGTTGTCCTTTTTCGGGAACAGATATGGTGTATTAGACTACTTTTTGTGAGTTAGAGCGGTGGTCTCGGTAACCAGCCAGGTCACACCGGCCACGTCACACCGGCCACGTCACACACAGGCAATAGAGGAACTTAGGAATG
>DASYBP010000366.1:0-1583 GCA_036500715.1 Rhodopila sp. | reverse complement strand
TGCACGGTGAGTTCGCCGCTCCGGCTTAAGCGTTCGAACAGCGCCCGCCGCGTCGGATCGGCAAGGCTGCGAAAGACGTCATCAGCCAAATTGTGCGCTGTGGCTTGCATGTCTAATTCATAACCATACAGTTATGGATTAGTCAAGCCGCTTCCTGCGAGGTCTCGACTGGGCGCGCGGCTGGCGCGCGTTGCATTGCCACGATTGAAAAGCAAACGGCGCGGCTTGTGAGCCGCGCCGTTGCATTCATCGACGGTGCTGTTCGTTTACTGGAACAGCTTCATCGCGTTTTCGAGCGTCGACAGCACGCCCCAGGCCAGGGGGATGCCGACAAATCCCCAAGCCAGGATGAGCTGAAGCGTCGAGGTACCTTGTTGTCCTTCTGCCATGATCCCCTCCCTAGGCTTTGGCCGTGGCGCCGACGCCGCCCGGTTCGCGAAGCGCCTCGTGATCCGGACTCATGTGGTAGCGCTTGTCGACGGCCTTGACCAACAAGTTGCAGAAGAAGCCGACTACCAGCAGTCCGGCCATGATGTACATGGTGACGTTATAGGCCTGCGCCTTCGGCACGCCGTGATCGATATTGTACTGGCGAATGTAATTCACCAGCACCGGCCCGAAGATGCCGGCCGCCGACCAGGCGGTGAGCAACAGGCCGTGGATGGCGCCGACATAACGCGTGCCGAACATATCTCTCAGATAGGCCGGCACGGTGGCGAAGCCGCCGCCATACATGCTGATGATCACCAGGAAGGCGCAGACGAACCCGACCACGCTGCCGATCGACCCGGTGTAAGGCACCGTGCAGTACAAGAAGAAGCCGAGCACCATGAACACGAAGTAAGTGTTCTTGCGGCCGATATAATCCGACGTCGACGCCCAGAAGAAGCGGCCGCCCATGTTGAACAGGCTCATCAGGCCGACGAAGCCGGCAGCCGCGACCGCGGTGATCTTACCCGGGAACATTTCCTGGCTCATGGCGGAAGCCTGCCCGAGCACGCCGATGCCCGCGGTCACGTTGAGGCAGAGAACCCACCAGATCAGCCAGAACTGCGGTGTCCTGATCGCATCGTAGACGTAGACGTCATTCCTGGTGATCAGCTTCTGCTCGACCACCGGCGGCGCATAGCCCTCCGGCTTCCAGCCCGGCGCCGGCAGCCGCACAATGAACGCGCCGACCATCATGAAGATAAAGTAGACGACGCCAAGCACGATAAAGGTTTCGGCTACGCCGACATGTGTCGGCGACGAGAATTGCGACATCAGCCAGACCGACAGCGGCGAGGCGATGAAGGCGCCGCCGCCAAAGCCCATGATGGCCATGCCGGTCGCCATGCCCGGCCGGTCCGGGAACCATTTGATCAGTGTCGATACCGGTGAGATGTAGCCGATGCCCAACCCGCAACCGCCGACGACGCCGTAGCCGAAATAGACGACCCAGATGTTGTGGATATAGACGCCGACAGCCGAGATCAGGAAGCCAATGCCCCAGCACAAAGCCGCCGTGAACATCGCGCGGCGCGGCCCGCCTTCCTCGACCCAACGGCCGAACACAGCGGCGGAAGCGCCGAGAAAGACAATCG
>DASYBP010000365.1:0-8851 GCA_036500715.1 Rhodopila sp. | reverse complement strand
GGCGGCGTCGGCCTTGACCGCCGAGGCTCGCCTGATGCTGCGACAGGTCGGGGCGGCTCTCGCGGCAACTGATTTCTCTGTCCCGCGGATCGATGCTGCACTGCGCGCCTACGCGGAACAGCACGGACTGAAGTTAGGGCAGGTCGCGCACCCGTTGCGTGCGGCTTTGACCGGAAGCACCGTCAGTCCCGGCATCGATGCAACATTGTCGGCTTTAGGACGCGAGGAATCGCTTGCGAGGATCAACGACGCCTCCCGGTAAAGCGATCGTCCCCGAGACCGCCCCCTGGCTCGCCACGGTGGCGTTAACCAATCAGCAAGATTTCGGCTGTAAGCAAGGCAGGTCTCCCTCAAGGAGGATCGGCTGTTGCGACAAAGAAACGACACGACAATCCGCATTCTCCTGCCGGCGGCCATGGCCCTGGGGTTCGCGGTGCTGGCGTCCACCGCGGTCAGCGCGATCGCCGCGATGCATTTGTCGCCCCGTATCGGCGATATCGTCACCTTCACGCCATCCCGGGTCCAGCCCATCGAGGACGGCAATCGCCTGATCGTTCACCGGCCCGACCAGTTTGGCTGCGTGCTGGACCTCGGCACTCTCAATCAGTCCGGCGGCAGCCTGGTGGTCGAGAGCGAGATCGCCGGTTCGGCTGGCAGCTTTCGGGTGCACTGGGCCGGGGAACGCACCAGCACCGACACCGCGAACTGCGGTGAAGATGCCGACCTGATCCTCGATCGGCAGGCATTGGACCTGCTCGCTGTCAGCGGCGGCGGTTATGGCGCGGACCACAAGCATTTGCCGCCTCCTGTCAGCGTCCTCGGCTACTGACACCAAAGGCAGCGTCCGGTTAGGTATCCTCCCCGACCGCCTTCCGCTTCAACAGCCGCAGGCGTTCCTCGCCACCCGGCGTCTTCGGATCGAGTTCCATAACCTTCTGCCAGGCGGCATAAGCGCCTTTCCAGTCCTCCCGCGCTTCGGCAATCCGCGACAATGTCCGGAACGCGGGAAAATCCCGTGGCTCCAGGCGCACGGTCTCCTGCAAGTCATGGATCGCCCCGTCCACGTCACCGAAGTGATAGCGCGCCAACGCACGCTGACGCCACGCCTCGCCGACATCCGGCTGCAGGGTGATCGCGTCGGAGAACGACGCCACCGCTTCGTCATCCTCGCCCGCCTGCAGTGAGCGAACCCCGCGGCTCATGAGCAACGTCACCGCCGGAGAGCCCGCGCGGAGCCAAGCCTGCTCCAATTGCCCTTCCAACAGGGCGGCAGCTTGCTCATCCGGGGCCGCCTTCAGCGCGTCGAGCAGGTGGTCGAACGGGGCCCGCTTATCAGCCGGGGCTTGCGCCTGCCCAGCGGTGCACAGGCCCAGCAACCACATGACAATCCAGAATCGAGTGTGCTTCATCTCAACCGGGAACCTCCGGCGGCCGCGGCCCCCCGGCCATCCAGTCCAGCAGTTCAACGCTATGTACCACGGGCAACCCGTCGCCCGCCAGTTGCGTGATGCAGCCGATGTTCCCCGCCGCGATCAGGTCGGGCTTCGTCGCCTTCAGGTTGCCCAGCTTGCGCGCCCGCAGGCGCCCGGCGATTTCCGGCTGCAGCAGGTTGTAAGTGCCAGCGGACCCGCAGCAGATGTGCGGTTCAGCCGGTTCGACGAGACGGAAACCCGCCCGGACCAACAGGGTTTTGGGTTCGCTCGTCACCTGTTGGCCATGCTGCAAGCTGCACGCCGAGTGGTAGGCGACTGTCAACCCAGACCCCTCCCGGGTCGGCGCATAGCCGAGGCGCACCAGGAACTCGGTCACGTCCACCGCCAGACCGGCAACGACCTCCGCGCGGCCACGCAAGGGTCCAGCCTCCGTCCGAAACATGAACCCATAATCCTTTACCATGGTGCCGCAGCCGGACGCATTGATGATGATGGCGTCGAGCGCCGGCCCCCGCGTCCACGCCTCAATATTCGCGCGGGCCAGCGCCACGGCACGATCATGCTGGCCGATATGGTGGTTCAGCGCGCCGCAGCACCCTGCGCCCTTGGCGACGACAACCTCTACGCCCATGCGGGTCAGCAGGCGGATCGTGGCTTCGTTGATGCGCGGCATCAGCACCTGCTGCGCGCAGCCCGTCAGCAACGCAACACGCGCCCTGGCCACACCCTCCGCCGGATAGACCCGAGGCTGTTCCGTCGGGCTGCGCGCGGGCAGCTTCGCCGGAGCCAGGGACAACATCGCCCGCATCCGCTGCGCGAGCATCGAGGAACCCGGGATGAAACGGCCCAGCGGACGCGCGAGGCGCGCTCCTGACAGGGCAAGACGAAACAGTCCGGGACGCGGCAGCAGCAACCCCAGGATGCCGCGCAGCAGGCGTTCAGGCAGTGGCCGGCGATAGGTCTGCTCGATGTAAGTGCGGGCATGATCGACCAGGTGCATGTAATTTACGCCCGACGGGCAGGTCGTCATGCAGGACAGGCAGGACAGGCAGCGGTCAACGTGGCGCACCACCTCCTCGGTCGCCGGGCGGCCGGTCTCCAGCATGTCCTTGATCAGGTAGATCCGGCCCCGCGGGCTATCGAGTTCATCACCCAGCAGCAGGAAGGTCGGACAGGTCGCGGTGCACATCCCGCAGTGCACACAGGTCCGCAGCACGCTGTTCGACGCGGCGATGGCAGGATCGCGAAGCTGTTCGGCGGTGAAGTTGGTTTGCATGGGCCGTTTACTCGTAGGATTTGTTGGGCGGCAGCATGCGGTGCTGACGGATCGTGAGCGATAAAGTGCCCACGGCGATCACGAAGAACGCCAGCGACAGCCAGGGGTTTTCATGGTGGCGGCTGTACATGACGATGACAACGACCATGAGCATGGAAAAAACGATCAGTGCAAACTGCAGATTGGCGACCGGATTCTCCCGGTTCAGGCGCGAGTGCTGATAGCCCGCGATGCCGCAGGTGATCAGGAACAAGGTGTTGGAGATCCAAAAGGGAAAATACACGCGGCTCACACGCCCGCGTAGAGGCGGCCAGGATTGAGGATGCCGGCCGGGTCCATTGCCGCCTTCACCTGTCTGGTGATTCGCGCCAGCGCGGCTGGTTCGTCCGGCACGACGCAAACCGCGCCGCGCAGCGTGTCGGGCGCGCGCAGCAGGGTCCAGGTGCCGCCGCAGCCACTCGCCGCCGCCTCCACTGCGCCGTGCGTCGCGGTTGTGGCCGGACCGGCGAGCCAGACCAGACCCCCGCCCCAGTCCAGGTAGCCGCTGACCCCGGCAGGCCGAAGTGCGTCGAGCACCGACGGCCCGCGGGACGGCTGCACCGAGACGCGCCAGACCGCGTCCTCGGCGGCGGCAATCAGCGCGCGGGCATCGCGGATATCCGCCCAGACCTCGCGGGATGTCGCGGTATCCAGCACCACTGCACCGGCGACGCCGAACTGATCCTTCAGCCGGCCGATGCGGTAGGTGACTGACGGCGAAAAATCCTCGATGCGAATCAGCGTTGCCGAACCGCTCGCACCGGCAAGACCTCTGACCCGGACCACAGAGTCAGCCGGCAGCCAGGCCGCGCCCGACACGCCAAACGGCGACCCCAGCGCCGCTGACAGGGCGGCGACCCCGGCGGGGGGATCGAGGCCCGGCAGCACCAAGGTCCCGGTCGCCTCTGGCGCGGGCAGCACTTTCAGCGTGATCTCGGTGATCACACCCAGCGTGCCGTGACTGCCGGTCAGCAGCTTGCACAGATCAAGCCCGGTAACGTTTTTCAGCACCCGTCCGCCGGATCGGATAATTTCGGCACGTCCGGTCACCGCCCGCACACCCATCACGTGGTCGCGCATCGCGCCCCAGGCGACCCGGCGCGGCCCAGACAGATTGGTAGCGACGACGCCGCCCAATGTCTGAGGTTTGCCGGTCGCACCCAGCAACTTCGAATAATCCGGCGGTTCGGCGATCAGGTGCTGACCGGCCGCCGTCAAGGCGGCCTCAACCTCCGGCAGCAGGGTGCCCGCCCAGGCCGAGATGATCAACTCCTTCGGCGCATACAGGTTGATCCCCGACAGCCCGGCAGCCGACAAGGTCCGCGCTGCCTGCACCGGCCGCAGCATGCCGGCCTTGGTGCCGTTCCCCTCGATCAGCAGCGGCTCCCGCGCACGCACAGCTGCGGCGACGGCCTCAACGATTCCGCCCTCCGTGGTCACGCCGCAACGTCCCGGTCATCCCGGCGCCCGGTTGTCATGCGGCCCGCGGCACCGCGGCAGCTTTGGGTTCGAGCAACGGAAACACCTTGCTGGGATTCAGCAGCCAGTCGGGATCAAACGCGGATTTCAGGTCGCGTTGTTGCTGCAGCTCGTGAGCCTGGAACTGCACCGGCATCAGATCGCGCTTTTCCACACCGACCCCGTGCTCGCCTGTCAGGCAGCCGCCCACCTCAACGCAGAGTTTCAGGATATCGGCGCCAAACACTTCCGCCTTATGGAAGCTGTCCGGATCGTTGGCATCGAACATGATCAGCGGGTGTAGGTTGCCGTCACCGGCGTGGAAGATGTTCGCCACCTTCAGCCCGCAGTTCTCAGACATCTCACGGATGCGGCGCAGCACCAGCGGCAACTGGCTGGTCGGAATCGTCCCGTCCATGCACAGATAATCCGGGCTGATCCGCCCGACGGCGCCGAACGCGCCCTTGCGGCCCTTCCAGATCGCCAGCGACTCTTCCGCCGACTGCGAAACTCGCAGGCTGATCGGATCGAATTTCCGGCAAATGGCGGAAAGCTGCCCCAGCAGGCGGTCCTGCTCCTCGGCGCTGCCCTCGACCTCGATAATCAGCATCGCCTCAGCGTCCAGCGGGTAGCCGGCATGGGCAAACGCCTCGCAGGCATGGATCGCCGGGCGGTCCATGAACTCGAGCGCCACCGGAATGATGCCGGAAGAGATAATCGCGTCGACCGCCGCCCCGGCGATTTCGTTCGAAGTAAACGCCGCGAGCATGGCGCGGGATCCTTCCGGACCGCGCAGAATCCGCACCGTCACCTCAGTAACGACCGCGAGCATACCCTCACTGCCGGTCAGCAGCCCCAGCCAGTCGTAACCGGCCGCATCCAGATGCGCGCCGCCGATGTCGAGAATCTCACCATCGATGGTGACGACCTTCAGACCCAGCAGATTATTCGCCGTAACCCCGTATTTGAGGCAGTGGGCGCCGCCGGAGTTCATGCTGACGTTGCCGCCAATCATGCACGCAAGCTGGCTGGACGGGTCGGGCGCGTAGAAGAATCCGTCGGCCGACACCGCGTTGGTAATGCCGATATTTGTCACGCCCGCCTGCACCACGGCACAGCGATCCGCATAGTTGATGTCGAGGATCTGGTTCATCCGCATCATGCCGACCACGACCGCATCTTCCATCGGCAGCGCGCCGCCAGACAATGAGGTGCCGGCGCCACGCGGAACCACACGGACTCCGTTCCGATGGCAGTAGCCCAGCACCGCCGCCACTTGTTCGGTGGTTTCCGGCAGCACGACAGCCAGCGGCACCTGCCGGTACGCCGACAGCCCGTCGGTCTCATAAGGCTTCAGCCGCAGCGGTTCGGCGATCACGCCACTCGCGGGCACCAGCCTTCGCAGGCCGGCGACGATGCTGTCGCGGCGGGCCATCACGTCGGGTTTCGCGGCCGGCTGACGGATCATGACGGAGGCTTCCTCCTTCGGCTTGCTTCTCCCGCCATATATAGCCACGTCCCGGTCCGCCGCACAGATGGCGTTTTCCGACGCGACAGTCCCTCGCATTCTACACGTTCGCCGGGTTGGTGCTGAAGAAGCAGTAGCCCGCGACCCGATCGCGCTACGCTGCGGTCAGCGTTCGGATCAGCGCCTGCGCTTCCGGCGAGGACCAGTCTGCCGGACCTTCCAGCCGCGCAGTGATATCGCCGGTCCTGTTGATGACAACGCTCGTCGGGATGCCGCGCGCATCGAACGCCCGTGCCAGTGCGCCCTTGGGGTCCAGCAGCACCGGCAGCGCCGTGATCCCATGGGATTCATACCACGCCGCCACGGCCTCAGCCCCGCCCCGGTCGGACGACAGCGGCAACACCGCGATATCCTGCGGCGCCAGCGCCCTCGACAGCGCCTCCAGCGACGGCATCTCGGCACCGCAAGGCGCGCACCATGTGGCCCACATATTCACCACCATGCCACGGCCCCTGAACTCCGACAGGCGGTGCGACGCGCCATCCGCCGTGACGAACACGCCATCAGGCGGAGCAGCCGGCGGGCTGATCTTCTCCAACGCATGTACCAGCGGCGGCAGGGTTTCAGCCGCCGGTTTGCGCGGCCATAGTGTCGCGGCTAGGGTGCCCGCCGCCGCCCCCAAGGGCACCCGCAACAGCAGTCTGCGGTGCATCATCATCGAGCCGGAACCTCCCCTGTGACCGACACGCCTGATCGTCCACCCGCCAACCAACCCACGAACGTGCAATGGGGCGGACGTTTCGCGGGCGGACCGTCGGTGATTATGCAGGACATCAACGCCTCCATCGGATTCGACCAAAAGCTCTGGCGGCAGGACATCTACGGATCTCGCGCCCATGCCGCGATGCTGGCCAAGATCGGCCTGCTGTCCGCCGAAGATGAGGATGCCATCGCCGCCGGTCTAGGGGCGATCGCCGCGGAAATCGAGGCCGGCCAATTCGCCTTCGATGTCGCGCTGGAAGACATCCACATGAACATCGAGGCCCGCCTGACGGAGCGCATCGGTGAGGCAGGCAAACGCCTGCACACCGCGCGCAGCCGCAATGACCAGGTGGCGACCGACTTTCGCCTGTGGATGCGCGACGCGATCGACGGCCTGACCGCCCAGCTTTCCGACACGATGTTGGCCCTGGCCAGGCGCGCCGCGCAGCATGCCGCCGATCCGATGCCGGGCTTCACCCATTTGCAGACGGCGCAACCGGTCACTTTCGGCCACCACATGCTCGCCTATGTCGAGATGCTGGACCGCGACCGCGGCCGCCTCGCCGATTGCCGCCGCCGCCTCAACACCTGCCCGCTCGGAGCCGCCGCGCTGGCCGGCACCTCCTTCCCGATCGACCGCCACATGACCGCCACCGCCCTCGGCTTCGACCAGCCGGCCGCCAACAGCCTGGACGCGGTCTCGGATCGGGATTTCGCGCTCGAATTTCTGTCCGCGGCAGCAATCAGCGCTGTCCATCTGTCCCGCCTGGCCGAGGAAATCGTCATCTGGTGCAGCGCCCCCTACCGCTTCGTCAGCCTGAGCGACGCCTTCACAACGGGTTCCTCGATCATGCCGCAGAAGCGCAATCCGGACGCCGCGGAGCTGGTCCGCGCCAAGACCGGCCGCGTGACCGGAGCGCTGGTCGCGCTGCTGACCGTGATGAAGGGACTGCCGCTCGCCTACGCCAAGGATATGCAGGAGGACAAGGAACCGGTGTTCGACGCTGCCGAAGCCTGGGCCTTGTCCCTCGCCGCGTCCGCCGGAATGGTGCGCGACATGGTGCCCGACATCGCGCGGATGCGCGCCTTTGCCGGCTCCGGCTTCGCCACCGCCACCGACCTGGCCGACTGGCTGGTCCGTGTGCTGCGGCTGCCGTTCCGCGGCGCGCATCATGTGACCGGGCGGCTGGTGGCGATGGCGGAGGGGAGGGGCGTGGATCTGGCGGACCTGTCGCTGGCGGACATGCAGACGGTCGAGCCCGGAATCACCGCGGACGTGTTCTCCGTGCTGACGGTGGAAGCTTCTGTGGCGTCGCGCACCAGTTACGGCGGCACCGCCCCGGCGAATGTCGCGCGGCAAGCTGCGCGCTGGCTAGCCGAACTGTCATGAGGGCTGCTCTGGCACTGATCGTCGCTCTCGTCCTGCTGATCGCCTGCGGCAAGAAGGGGCCGCCCGACCCGCCGGGGCCACCCAATCAGATCACCTTCCCGAAGGCCTATCCGACGCGTTGAGCCGGCCAGTGGTCAGCCCCCGAATGCCTGATCCCAGGGCTCCGGCAGCATCAGATACCCCTCCGCCTGCTTCACAACGTGGGCGAAGCCAGGGAAATGCACGTGCATACCCGCGATCAGTTGCCGGTCAGCCACTACCCTTTCGAACGTCCGCTGGCGCGTCGCCGCCGCCTGCTGCGGGTCCGTA
Organism: Rhodopila sp.; assembly: GCA_036500715.1. Taxonomy (GTDB): domain Bacteria; phylum Pseudomonadota; class Alphaproteobacteria; order Acetobacterales; family Acetobacteraceae; genus Rhodopila. Next base: position 716 of record DASYBP010000365.1, on the reverse strand, counting down.
TCAAACACCATCGTCACCTCGGGCCGAGCCACCTGAACCTCGGGCACGTGGATGATATCCCCCCAGATCAGCAATGACTCCCCGCCTGAGGCGATCATGTATCCCGAATGACCGGGTGTATGCCCGTGCAGCGGCACCGACGTGACACCCGGAAAAACCTCAACCGCACCATCGAAGGTTCGCATCTGGTTATGATACGGCGCCATCTGTTCCCTAGCGCACTGGAAAAACAGCGTCCGAGCGCGTTCGTCCGCTCTGCCCATCGCCGCGTCGTCCTGCCAGTGCCGAGGCTCGTTCTGGTGCACCACCAGTTCAGCGTTGGGAAAGAACTTCTCGCCGGTCCGCGGGTTCGTCAGCCCAGCCGAATGATCCGGATGCATGTGCGTCAGGATCACCGCCTCGATATCCGCCGCGTTGACGCCCGCAGCCTGCAGATTGCGCTGCAGCTTTCCCGCCGTCGGTAGCAGATAATCGCCCGACCCGGTCTCGATCAACGCCAGCCGCCCGGCCGAATATACCAGATAGGTGTTCACCGACGTCCGCCGGCCCGGCCGAAATGCTGCGGTCAGCATCTGTGTCGCCTCGGCGGCACCGATGTTCTGCATCACCTCCACCGTCCCATCCAGATAGCCGTCGGACAGCGCGGTGACGACGATATCTCCCACGCGCCGATGATAGACCCCCGGAATCTGCCCGCCCGGAACCTGCACCATAGA
>DASYBP010000364.1:0-4608 GCA_036500715.1 Rhodopila sp. | reverse complement strand
GGTCGAAAGATCTGGAAGCTCTCGCCGATGGATCTAGAGTCATATCGTCGTTGGTATGATTATTCGCGGGCGCGGGACGAGATGATCGCCGCCACCGACACGCCTTGGGCACCTTGGTTCTTCGTGCAGTCGGACGACAAGAAGCGCGCCCGGCTGAACGTCATCTCGCACCTGCTGCGGCAGATTCCGTACAAGGACCTGCCGCACGACAAGGTCAAGCTGCCAAAGCGGCAGCAACCCAGCGGCTATCGCGAACCCGACTACCCGTACAAGTGCGTGCCCGAGCTGCGCTGGTAGCGCGGGTGGGCGCGGCCGAAACGGACGGCGCCGAATGCTGCTCCTGCAACCAAATGGCGTGCTAGGTCGGCTTCGCGACCACCTCGTAGATGACGCTGCTGCCGCTGTAGAATGGCCGGTAGTAGGCGCCGCCGTAGGTGAAGTACGTCGTGCCCTTGATATTCTCATCGACAGCGCCGCTAGGAAGTGTCGTCACGGTCGCCCCGATCGGTGGCGGAATCACCTGATAGCCTTTCGGCACCTGAGCATAGTATGCACCGCCGCAATCCAGATTGGGCGTGGTCCCGACATACACGGTGGAACAGGACGGGGGAGGTGTTGGGACGACAGCACCTTGCGGCGGTGGGACGACCAAGTATTGCCCGCTTTGCGGCTGGTAATAGACGCCGCCTGAGTAATAATACTGCTGGTTCGCTGCCGAGATCGCCACCGCAGCGGCGGGAAGAGCCATCAGCGCGGCGCCGACGGCGAGGCCTGCGCCGAAGCCAGCACCCGAGTAGTAGCCACCCCAATTGCTGCTGTAGTTGTTGAACGTGGCCTCGCGATTGTACTGCAGGTTCCGCGTCTCGGCGTAGCGACGCGTATTCATTTCATTGGCTTCGTTAAAGCGGTTCTGCTGGAGCTGGTTGGCCTCGCCGGAACGATTCTGTTGAAGCTGGCTTGCGTTGTGCTGGTACTCTGGATGGTCCTGCCGGAATGTGTCGGCGTGGTCACTGAAGCTGTTGGCGTTGTGAACACTGCCCCAGCCACCGCGGCCGAAGCCGGAATCGCTGCTGCGGTCGGACAAGCCGCCGTCGCCGAAGCGCGAGCCGGTGGACCCGCCATGAAATCCGCCGAAGCCGCCGCCATGGAATCCGCCGAAGCCTCCTCCATGGAATCCGCCAAACCCGCCGCCACGGAACCCACCCCCGCGAAACGCGCCTGCGCGCTCGCCGCCGACCACCACACACACGGCAACCGCCGTTCCGAGCAGGACGGAACCCGCCGCCGTCCGGCGCACGAACCGCTTGCTCATCATCATTCCTCCCGCGTCATTGATGAATGTCGCTGGCGACGAGCGGCGTGAATGGGATCTTCTCCAACCCCGCCGGCAGGTCCGGGGTGAAGACGGGCTCAGCGATGCGCGGCGAGAAGTTCCAATCAGTGAATACCGCGCTGAACTGCGGCTGCGAGGGTTGCGTTTTGTAGGTGATCACGACCTTGCACGGGGTCAGTTGAGGACCCGTGTCGATCCAAAGTTGCCAGTCGACGTTCTTCTCCACGAAGGCCAGCGAGTGGCACGCCCTGCCATTTATCTCGGTCTGGCCGAGATAAACGCCGAACTGCACGTTGCCGCGCACGGCACGGTACGGATCGCGGTAAAGAAAATCGGCAAGCGGTGGCGAGAAGCCCAGTTGCGCCACCACCTTGTCCAGCATCGCGTCGATATCCGGGGGCGCCGTATCGGATGCGTAGAACGGGGTGGCCGGGTCATAGAGTGTGACCGACTTGCCGTCGTACCAGAACTGCCGGTTGCCAAGATCGCCGCTCCACTCGACATAGAGCCCGCCTGGGCGCTGCACAACAACGTCCTCGCTGGCCGTGTACTGTACCTTCTGACCGGACGGGAGTACGTGATCGAAGGTGATATCGGCGCGGAACGTGAATTGGTTTGCCGAGCCGAGATAGGCGCTCATTTGCTTGAGCAGCTCATCCGCCCGTTCTGACACCGCCGGAGGTGCGGGGTTCGTCGCAGGTGATGTTGTGGGCGCGGTCTGGCTGTTCTGCGCTTCCGCGATTGGTGCCCAGGTCAGCACCGAGATCGCGAGCGCCGCTGCAACCGCGAACATGTAACTCATCGCTACCTCGTCAATCCAGCCGGAGCCCGGGGATTGCTGGATGCCCCGCAAGACGCTGGCCCGTCTCGCACATGCTCGAAGACACGTGCGGACGGTTCAGTCAGCCGCCCGCGATTCGTCCTGCTAGTCCCCCGCCATGCTCATCAGGCTGATGCCGGTGATCTTGCCTTGCGTATCGAGGCCGAATAGCAGACTGGCCGCATCGCCGCGCGGGAAGACGAGCTTCACGACATGGAACGTCTGATCGCCGCTCACACGGGTCTTCAGCACGTGGGCATGCAGCGGCAAATGACCGAACTCGTACGCCTTGATGTACCGCGACATCCCCAGCACCGCCTCATCGGTCAGGTGCGCGCTGTACTCGGGCGCAAGCTGCGAACGGTCGATCTGACCCGATCGCATCGTTGCAAACCAGTGAAGCGCCAGAGCCTCCACGCCCGTGGCGGGCTCCGAGCCGTGCGCCGGTGTCCCGCGAATGGGCCTGCCTCCGATGCTGCCGGTCAACGGCGTTGCGTCGGGTGCGTTTGTCTGGGTCATTCCTGTATCTCCCCGTCTGGATCAGGCGATAGCGCCCTTTCGTGTCGCCATCGCATTGAAACCAATTGCACAAGCAGGGCGGCCGAAACCGCCCTGTGCGCGCCTCAGTTTCAGCCGCCACCGCCGCCGATTGTATGCAGCCTTTCGATCTGGTCCTTCAGCAAGGGCACTGGGTTGTCCGGGTGCTGCAGGTCCGGGACGAGATCGTTCGACGCACCGCCGACATAGCGCGTGATATTCGGATACTTCATGATCGATTTGTCGAAGTCGATGAGGACAGGGTAGATCAGCGACAGAACCCAGCCGTTGTCCTCGCCGGCGTATTTCCCGGGCGACGTGGTCAGCACGCGAGCCGGCGCCGCTCCGTTGAAGATCATGTCGTATTTTTCGAAAGGATCCATTGTCAGATTGTACAGTGCCCCTATGGAGCCCAGATTCTGCGTCGGGCCAAGCCAGGAATCCTTCGCCGTCCAGAGGTATTTCCACGCGATATGCACCCACGGCTCCTTGGGATCGCCACCGATGTCGGCCCGCACGCCCTGGAAGACCTCGCCATCGAGATAGACCCAGGAGTTGCGCGCAGAATGTTGCGACTTCCCGAGGATGTAGGCGCTGTTGTCGATGCTGTCGAAGTAGATCGGCTTGCCGTCGTTGCCGACCCAGTCGTGCGGCGGCGGCGTGAGCCCGGCCATAGCGGCGAGCGTCGCCCAGCAGTCGATGTGGGACATCATCTCGCCATACTGCACACCCGCCGGGATATGATCCGGCCACCACATGACGCCCGGGCAGCGCCAGCCGCCTTCGAACGGGGAACCCTTCTCGCCGCGGAAGGGTATGGTTCCGGCGTCAGGATAGGCATCGAGCCAGGCGCCGTTATCGGCTGTCAGGATCACGATCGTGTTGGGTGCTTCGGTACGGATAGTATCCATGATCCGGCCGATATCGGCGTCCAGTTCCATGAGCGAATCGGAGTAGTCGCCCAGGTGCGACCGGCCCGCGAATTCCGGTGCCGCGTTGGTCGGGTTGTGCATCTTGATGAAGTTGACGTCCATGAAGAACGGCTTGTCGTCCTTCGCGTGCGCCTTGATATAGTCTATCGCGGAGTCCGTCTGTCGGATGTCGAACGTCGCAAGCGAATCGTAGGTGATCCTGCCCACATTCCTGGGCGGCTGCCCCGCTGCCCCCTCCCACTCGTCGAGGTTCACGATGTCGTCGTACATCTTGAGGTATTCCGGGTTGTACGACGGGAACCAGGGATGAAAGAACTTCGAGGTATCGTCGTAGGAATACACGCCGGCATAGTACGCGGCAAAATGCTTCATCTCGTCGAAGCCGTGCTCGGTCGGGTAAGCATCGGGCTTGTCACCGAGATGCCACTTGCCAGAGAAGTAGGTCGAGTACCCGTTCTTCTGGAAGAATTCCGCGATCGTCGGCGTCTCCTTCCGCAGACGGTTCTCGTCGCCGGGCGCGACGACGATGGATAGGGCTGAGCGGATCGGAATGCGACCAGTGATGAAGGAGGAACGGCCTGCCGTGCAGCTCGCCTGGCCGTACCAGGACGTGAACACCGCCCCTTCCTTAGCCATCCGATCGACGTTCGGTGTCGGATGCCCTAGCGCCGCGCCGCCGCCCGAGTAGCAGCCAAAATCGTTCCAACCGGTATCGTCGGTCATCAGCATGACAATGTTGGGTCGTTTCCCGCCGGCCGGCGCCTGCGCCTGCGCCTGCGCGGACTGCACGACCGCGCTCGCCACCATTCCGGCGGCCGTCGCAAACGCGGCGGTTCCCAGAAACATGTCGCGGCGACTCAGGTCTTTGTGGTTAGTTTCGTCACTCACGGTTCTGTCTCCCCGGTCGATGCGGAAGCGACGCGATCAGTTCGGCGGTCACTGTTCACGGACCATGCCCGCCCTGCCTATGCGGAAACGGCAATGCG
>DASYBP010000363.1:0-6774 GCA_036500715.1 Rhodopila sp. | reverse complement strand
TGAGTTTCCAGGCCTGGTACGAAGCCCGTCACGGGGCGGCGGCCTATCTCGCGATCGACCGCATCCCGCGCCTGGCCTGGGCCGAATATCTGAGCTGGTATCGGCATTTTCTCGGGATTCCTGTGCGCTACGGCAGGCAGTTGCAACGGATCGAGCCGGCCGCGGGACATTTTCGCCTGCACCTGTTGAGCGAGGGCCGGCCGGCGGTTGAGACCACTCGGAAAGTCGTGCTTGCCACCGGCTTCACCGGAAGCGGCGGGGCCTACTCGCCGCCGGAGCTGGCGGTGTTGCCGGCAACGTTTCTGTCGCACACCCAGGATGCTGTCGACTTCGCTGCCCTGCGTGGCAAGATGGTGGCCGTGGTCGGTGGCGCGGCGGCCGCGTTCGACGCCGCCGGCGTGGCGCTGGAGCACGGCGCGGCCGCGGTGCATCTGTTCGCGCGGCGGTCCTCGATCGCGTCGGTGCCGATCACGCGGGTGCGGGGCTATGCCGGCGCCTACGACAATTTTCGACAATTGCCTGACGCGCTGCGCTGGACCCAGGCGGTGCGCTTCCGCCAGTGGGGATCGACCCCGACCACCGACGCGATCGAACGTACCGTGGCTTTTCCGAACTTCCACCTGCACCTCGGGGCGCCGTGGGAGGAAGCGTATGTGGCAGACGGCCAGGTCGTGGCCCATGCCGCGTTCGGCCCGTTCCGCTTCGATCATGTGATCGCCGGCACCGGCTATTTCGTTGACCCGGCCGCCCGTCCCGAGATTGCGGACTTCGCCGATCAGATCCTGCTGTGGCGCGATGTGTATGTTCCGCCTGCCGACGAAGCGGATCCGTTCCTCGGCAGCCACCCGTACCTTGGCGAGGCGCACGAGTACCTTGAGAGGACGCCTGGGGAGGCGCCGTTCCTGCGCGATATCCACGCGCACAATCCGGCGGGGTTTGTGAGCTTTGGATTGCCGATCGGCGATGTTCCCAGCATGCGGCGGGACATTCCGCTGGTGACGGCGCGGATCAGTCGCGATCTTTTCCTGGCCGACCTAAGTGCTCATGAGCAACGCATGACCGGCACGATCGCCGCGGATTTTCCCGAGGAGGCGTATGCGTCGGCGGTGTGGATCCCCACGGATTGACGTGTTCGACGAAACCGCCGGAGGCGGTGGCTTATCACTATCCCCTATAGTAATTTGCATTTCCGTTTCGCTCGTGGGTAAAACACCGCGCCGCAACAGGAGCGTCGCATGCCGGATACCCCACCTGCCGCAGATGCCGCCGATATTCTTTGGTTCCTGCCGACCCACGGCGACGGACGATACCTTGGGACGCAGGTGGGCGCTCGGCATGTGACGTTGGGCTATCTCAGCCAGATCGCGCGGGCGGCCGATGATCTGGGGTATTTCGGCGTCCTGCTGCCGACCGGGCGGTCCTGCGAGGATTCCTGGGTGATCGCGTCGGCCATGGTGCCGTTGACCCGGAGACTGCGCTTTCTGGTGGCGATTCGTCCGGGGCTTTCCGAACCGTCAATGACGGTGCGGATGGCGGCAACGCTCGACCGGGTGTCGGAAGGACGCGTGCTGATCAACGTCGTGGCCGGGGGTGATCCGGTGGAAATGCACGGTGACGGCGTGTGGTTCGGTCATGGCGAGCGTTATCAGGCGACGGCTGAATATCTCGCGGTCTGGCGCCAACTCATGCAGGGGCAGACGGTTGATTTCATCGGCAACCACGTCCGGGTCGAAGGGGGGAAACTGCTTTTCCCGCCGGCTCAGCAGCCCTATCCGCCGTTGTATTTCGGCGGGTCCTCTGATGCTGGCCAGGAGGTCGCGGCGGAACACTGCGATGTCTATCTGTCGTGGGGCGAGCCTCCGGGCGAGGTTGCCGAAAAGCTGGCGCAGGCGAAGCGGCGGGCGGACGAGCGAGGGCGGGTGCTGGCTTATGGCATCCGTTTGCATATCGTGGTGCGGGACACCGCCGAGGCGGCCTGGCGGGAAGCCGACGCGCTGATCCAGCATATCGACGACGAGGCGATCGCGTTTTCCCAGGAGACGTTCGCTCGTTTCGACTCCGTCGGGCAGCAGCGGATGGCCAGGCTGCACAACGGCCGGCGCGACAGGCTGGAGATCAGCCCCAATTTGTGGGCGGGTGTGGGCCTGGTGCGCGGGGGCGCAGGGACCGCTCTGGTCGGCGATCCCGAACAGGTGGCGGCGCGGATGCGCGAGTACATGGCGCTGGGGATCGATCGGTTCATTTTGTCGGGCTACCCGCATCTGGAGGAGTGTTACCGCTTCGCCGAACTGGTCTTCCCGCTACTGCCGCTGAAGCCGACGACGGGGCTGCAGCGCGGGCCGGCGCGCAATGCCGGACCGTTCGGGGAGATCGTCGCCAACGCGGTCGCGCCCACCGGACCGCGGCCGGGCTAAACCACGTTAGCGTAGCGTGCTTTAGGATTGACAGACATTTTGCCAGCGCATAATAGGGGCCGGTGAAATCGGAGGCATCCTATGATGAACGGATGGCATAATTTGCACCAGTTGGATCAGGATCTGCCGAAAACCACGCCCGACGGACGCTCGGTTCCGATGCGGCAAGCCCTGCTGATCGAGGTAGACGGTAAATTTCTTGGAGCGGCCGTGGAACACGAGCTTGGTGTCCGCTTCATCGCCGTGGACGCGCAGGTTACCGACATGGACCAAAGTATCTGGCCGACCGTCGAGTACGCGTATCGTTCAGCCCGGCAGTTGTACAAGGCCCGGGGTATCGCCTTCTGAGTATGCGCTACCGAGAGGCGGCCTGCGGTCCAGCCGCCATGGCTCGCACCAGCACCAGGCCCTGCTGCAACTGAAAGTCTGTCGCCGGTTTGGCCCGGTCGAGTTTTGGCCAGCCGACCGGCGGCGCCTTGGGGATCTGCTGCGCGATCAGGGGCAGGTCAGCCGGCGGCGGAGGCGGGCTGGATCCCTGCGTGGCGTCGTTGGTCAGCACATGCCGCAGATCGGCCTCATGCTCCGGTGCGAAATGCGGCGTCGGCGTGCGGCTCTCATCGACCTCGACATTCGGCGTGATGCCGATGCCCTGGATCGACCGGCCCGAGGGCGTATAGTACCGAGCCGTGGTGAGCCGGATGGCGCCATTGCCTTGCAGCGGAAATAACGTCTGCACCGATCCCTTGCCGAACGATTGCGCGCCCAGCACGAGCGCGCGGCGGTTGTCCTGCAGCGCACCGGCGACGATCTCGGCCGCCGAGGCGGTGCCGTTGTTCGTCAGCACGACGATCGGCAGGGCGCCGGAGATGTCGCGGTCCGACTTGGCCCGCCAGCTTTGGTTGTCATCCGAGTGCCGTCCGCGGGTCGACACGATGGCGCCGCTGTCGAGGAAGTCGTTTGACACCGCGATCGCCTGATCCAGCAAACCGCCCGGATCGTTGCGCAGATCGACAATCAGGCCCCGCAGCCGGCCGCCTGATTCGGCGCGCAGCGAACGCATGGCCGCCTGCACGCCAGCGTTCGTCTGCTCGTTGAACTCACTGATCCGCAGCACGCCGATATCGCCCATCAACGTGCTCTTGACGGTGTGGACATGGATGATCTGGCGCACGAGGGTCAGCACGATTGGGGCGTCCAGCCCCTGACGCTTGAGGATCAGCCCCAGCTTGGTGTTGGGCGGACCGCGCATCTCGGTGATGGCGTCATTCAGGCTGACGCCTTCGATGGATTTTCCGTTCACCGCGGTGATCAGATCGCCGGGCTGGATTCCGGCCTCGGCCGCCGGGGTGCCGTCGATCGGGCTGACCACCTGCAGCAGGCCGCCCTTGTCTGTAAGCTCCAGCCCGATGCCGCCGAAATGGCCCGAGGTCTCGGTCTGCATCTCGTGCCATTCCTGCTCGTTCATATAGGAGCTGTGCGGATCGAGGCCGGTGAGCATGCCGTTCAACGCGTTCTCGATCAGCGTGCGGCTTGGTACCGGCTCCACATAGTCGGCCTGCACCCGCGCCAGCACGGTGCTCAGCAGCGACATGAACTGGTAATTCTGCTGGGTATCCGAACCCTGCGCGGCGGCGGGCAGGATGGCGAATGGCGGCGGGTGAATCCAGCCCGGTCCCGCCACCAGGCCTACTGCGAAACTGCTTCCCATCATCAGCGCAGCGCCGATGCGTGTGATTTTCATCGAATCACCTTGCTGTAGGGCTTTGGTTGAAGCCGCCCGGATGCCAAACCTCATTTTAAGCACAAGGTCGGGTCGCGATGTCATGTCTCGCTGCTTACATCGCTGCCATGTGACTGCAACATGCGCCGGTAGGCGATCGGGCGCGCGGCTGTTAGGGTTGGCTACATCGACATAACGAGGAACGATCCATGGATCTGGGACTGAAGGGCAAGAAAGCCGTCGTCTGCGCTGCCAGCAAGGGGCTGGGGAAAGCCTGCGCCGTTGCCCTGGCGCGCGAGGGCGTGGAACTGGTCATCACGGCGAGGACAGCCGCCACCTTGGAGGAAGCCGCGGCCGAGATCCGGTCGCTGACCGGTGTGCGGGTTACCGCCGTAGCCGGTGACATCACGTCGGAGGCAGGGCGCGCCGCCGCGCTGGCCGCCTGTCCGGCGCCGGATATTCTGGTGAACAACAACGGCGGCCCGCCGGCAGGCGACTTCCGCGAATGGGACCGCGAGGCGTGGATCAGGGCGGTGGACGCCAACATGCTGGCGCCGATCTTCCTGATCAAGGCGGTGATCGACGGCATGATCGAGCGGAAGTTCGGCCGCATCGTGAACATCACCTCGGCGTCGGTGAAGTCACCGATCGCGGCGCTGGGCATGAGCAACGGGGCCAGAGCCGGGCTGACCGGGTTCGTCGCCGGTCTCGCCCGGCAGGTGGCAAGACATAACGTCGTCATCAACAACATCCTGCCGGGTCCGTTCCTGACCGATCGGCTGCGCAGCATGGCGCAGAAGGAAGCCAGGGAAAGCAACCGGTTCGTCGACGATATCGTGCAGGAGCGGCTGGCGAACAGCCCGGCCGGACGGGCCGGCGACCCGGCCGAGTTCGGCGATGCCTGCGCGTTCCTGTGCTCCGCGAAGGTCAGCTATATTGTCGGGCAGAACCTGCTGCTGGACGGCGGGGCGTTCAACTCCGCCAGCACGTAGATTCTGTCGGGCGGCGCCGCGCGCTATTCGGCGGTTGCGCGCAGGACCGCCGTGGCGAGATCGTCGCGACCGTCCTGGCGTAGTCCGTCGACCACGCCGGCGATGTCGGTCGCGGGCCGGTTCTGGCTCATTTTGACCTTGCCCTCCAGCCGGTCGATCGGCAGCGCGATGCCGACGATCCCGTTCAGCATGCCGCGGACGAAGTCCGCCGGGGCATCGGACACAGCCCAGGGCTGGGCGCGCGGGGTCTCGTGACGCCGGGTCAACCGGGTCACCACAGCCAGCAACCGAGCTGGGTCGTCGAACATTTGCAGGGTGCCGTAGGCGTGGATGGCGGCGTAGTTCCAGGTGGGAACCACCTTGCCGTGCTCCTGTTTCGCCGCGTAGTAGGACGGCGTGATGTAGCCCTCGGAGCCCTGAAAGATCACCAGCGTCTGCACGCCGGGGTCAGCAGCTTGGGCATGCGGATTGGCCTTTGCCAGATGGCCGATCAGGGTGCCGTAGGGCGCCGGATCGGGATCCAGCAGCAAGGGGGCATGGCTCGCGATCAGCCTGTTGGCGGCCCCGTTGGCGGTCCCTTGGGTGGTCATCGACACCAGCGTGGCGAGGCCAGCCTTGCGGATCAGGTCGTGCAGGACTTCGATGCGGTCTTCGCTGAAGTGGGTGGGGACGTACACGGTTCGCTAACTCCGATCGACGATTGATCGTGGACGTTGTCTCGAAATCGGTCGAGAGAAAAGGATCGATTTCCGCCGGATTTGTCCGACCAATTCGGCCCCTTTGGCGGTGTCTGCGCTTCGGTTACCTGACGGGTTATTGCGACATGGTGCGCGGGGCGGGTATTGTGGGCCAAATCCGGCCTTTGGCCGAGGGGAAGGCTCAATGACGCCGTTCGCGATGTGGCTGGCCGACATCGGGCTGGGCGACTACGACAGCGTTTTCGCCGCCAACAAGATCGATTTCGATGTCGTTCGCTCATTGAGTGACGTTGACCTTCGCGAGCTTGGCGTGGCGCTGGGTGATCGCAAGCGCCTGCTCCAGGCTGTCGCGAAATTGGACGGACAACCCGCGGCCGACGCGCTTGCTCCGGCCACGCCGCCCGCCGAAGCGACGGTGTCGCCCGGTGGCGAACGCCGCCAGCTGAGTGTGATGTTTTGCGACCTGGTGGGTTCGACGGCGCTGAGCGAGAAGCTCGACCCCGAAGAGCTGCGGAGCCTCCTGCACGCATATCGAACTCTCTGCGGCGATGTGATCGCGCGCTACGACGGGTTTGTCGCTCGTTACGTGGGTGATGGCATCCTGACCTATTTCGGCTGGCCGGCGGCGCACGAAGAAGACGCCGACCGCGCGGTGCGGGCGGCGTTGGAGATCGTGCAGACGGTCAAGCGAGCATCGTCCACCGAGGACCTGTCGGTCCGTATTGGGATCGCGACGGGGCCTGTCGTTGTCGGCGAACCGGCTGGTGTGGGGGACCAGTCAACCCTTGCGGTGGGCAGCACGCCGAACCTGGCCGCGCGCCAGCAAGGGCTGGCCATCGCCGATCAGATCGTTATCGCCGCCTCGACACGACGTTTGGTTGGGAGCGCGTTCGAACTGAGCGATCTTGGCGAACATGACCTAAAGGGGATCGCGGAACCGGTTCACGCCT
>DASYBP010000362.1:0-6787 GCA_036500715.1 Rhodopila sp. | reverse complement strand
CGATTACGCCATGTCCCGGCCTGAGACCCCTCAGACGCCGGGCGCAGCCGCGGTCAAGGTTGGCCTTCAGGCCACCGCGCATGCGCGGCGCGCAGCGGCCTTGACGGCGGCAAGATCGGCGTCACCCTGGCATCAGGGCGGTCGTCGAACAGGTGTGCCAATTTCTCGATCGATATCGAAACTAAAACTTTGAACGCTTCGGGCTTGACACCTCAGACAGTCGCTCTGTGCCGAAGTAGACGGTCGTCCAGTCGCGACGTCGTGAGATTTGCCAGGAGCCCATTGTGGCGACAAAGATTACGTCCCTACACTCGCGAAAAGAGACGGAGTGCCGTGATGCAGACGAACGCCGAACCGATTTCAAAAATCCCGGTTCTCGACCTCGGACCCTTTCTGTCGGGCGAGATGGATGCGCTGGAACGGACGGCCGCCTCGTTGCGTCAGATATGTGAAACGGTGGGGTTTCTCACCGTCGTCAACCACGCGGTTTCGGCCGAACTGATCGACGCCACATTCGCCGAGGCGGCACGCTTCCATGCGCAGACGCTCGACGCCAAGATGCGGGTCAAGGCGAACGCGGTCTTGCAGGGCTACGTGCCGGTGCATGGCAGCACGACGCGGACCTCGCCGCTGGCGGCCGGCGCCAAACCGAACGAGAACGAGGCATTCTTCGTCACGCGCGTCGGACAGGGTGCTGGCGCGCCGGACCGCTGGCCGGCCGATCTGCCAGGATTCCAGCAGGTCACGCTGCGCTATTACGATGCGATGGACGCCTTGTCGCAACGGTTGTTGCCGCTGTTCGCGCGGGCGCTCGACCTGCCGGCGGATTTCTTCGCGTCGCTGTGCGATCAGCCGCTGACCACGCTGCGCCTGACGCATTACCCGCCGGCGGTCTACGAGACGAACGAGTTCGGGATCGCGCCGCATACCGATTCCAGCTTCTTCACGTTACTGGCTCAGAACAAGGTGGCGGGCCTGCAGATCCGCACGACGGGGGGAAAGTGGATCGACGCCGAAGTGGTGCCGAATAGTTTTGTCGTCAACATCGGCGACGTCCTGCACCGGTGGAGCAATGGGCGCTTTCTCTCGACACCGCATCGGGCGTTCAACACCTCGGGCGGCGCGCGCTATGCCATTCCCTACTTCTTTCATCCCAACCCGGACACGCTGATCGATTGCCTGCCGAGTTGTGCGATCGAGGGGCAGGCGCCGCGCTTTCCGGCGATGACCACCGAGGCCTACATGGTCTGGTTCCGGGGACGCAACTACGCGCATATCCGCGAGGAGGCGGCGTAGCCGTCAGGCCGGACGGCCTGGCCGGCCGGCGTGGTGCTGCCGCAAGAACCGGGTCACATCGGCCATCGTCGGGGCAAGCCATCGCAGCACGCCGGCCATCGCGCCGATAATCCTGGCGTGGTCGACCCCTGGATACAGGCGCGCCTCGACCGAACCGCCGTCGCGGCGGATCGCCTCGGCCAGGTGCTGGGTATTTCGCGGCAACACCATGTAGTCAGCGGCTCCGGCGAGCAGCAACATTGGCGGGGCATTTCCCCTGGCGAAGGTGATTGGCTGACTGCAGCGAAGGTCGCCCGCCGGGGCAAAGATATCCTTTAGTTCCGGGTCGCGCAGCGGCAGGAAATCGTATGGACCGGCCAAGCCGATGGTACCGGCGATGTCGCGGTCGGGGTCCAGACCGTCCGCTGCCAGCCATTGCCGGTCGAGTGTCAGCATGACCGCATTGTAGGCCCCGGCCGAGTGTCCCATCAGAAAGATTCGCTGTGAGTTGCCGCCGTATCGGCCGATATTGGCCTTGGTCCAGGCGACCGCTGCCGCGATGTCCTGCAGGAAGGCCGGAAAGCGAACCTGTGGGAACAGCCGGTAGTCCGGCACCACGGTCAGGAACCCCCTGGCCGCCAGGGCGGCGGCGGCGAAGCGATACTGGCTCTTGTCACCGTCTTTCCAGCCGCCGCCGTAGATGAAGACCACGACCGGCGCTGGCTGCGGGCGCAGGCGGTGCGGCGCATAGATGTCGAGCTGGTGGCGATCACCCGGCAGATAGGGGACGTCGCGCGTTTCGCCGGCGCGCGGCGCCAACGCATTCAGCAGCGTTACCGGGGAACAGGCCGACAGCATCAGCAATCCCACCAACCAGCGCGCCATCCGGGTCTTACTATTCGATCAGGCGCCTACCAGAACAGGCGCTGGGCCAAGCCCATCAGCCCACGGAGGTGCATGCCTTCGGAAGCAATAACACACAAGCAGGGTTCGTGGCCGACCACGACCGGCGGCTGATCATGAGCGAGGTCCGGTTCGCACAAATCGCCGACACCATACGTGCCGTTGCCGTCGGCAAAGGCGCCGGACAGGGTGCAGGTCAGTTCCAGTCCCGCATGCCCGTGCCGCGGCAGCGACCGGCCTGGCTGCCCTAACAGCAAGCCGCCCCACGCCGAACCGGGGGTCCGCAGCGGGCGATAGCGGATACCAGGCCAAACCGGCCACCAGCGGCCGAGTGCGACGCGGTTCAGCGGCGGCGGGAGGTGAGGGTGCAGCAGCGGCGGCGATGGCGCGACCGGCTCGTCCAGCCGCACCAGAAGCTGATCCAGGGCGGCGGCCGACAGCGGGGCCGGCGGCAATTGCTCCAGCAGCACGCCACCCGCCGCCTCCAGCATGGCAACGGACGCGCGACAGGCGGCGCACTGACCGATGTGGAGCGCCGCGACCAGCGCCAGCGCTTCGGGCAACCTCCCGCCAGCGTAGGACGCAAGTGTCACGTCACTCGGATGGTGCGTGATCACGCCGGGTCCCCCAGGAGGGCGCGCAGGCGGCTCATCGCCAGGCGCAGCCGCGATTTGACGGTTCCGAGCGGAATGCCGAGTTCCTGCTCGATTTGCGCGTGGGCCTTCTCCTCGTAGAACGCCTGGCGGATTACCGCGGCCTGTTCCGGTGGCAGCAGGTCGAGCGCGGAACGGATGCGTGCTGTCTGTTGCGCGAGCGCCAGGATGTGGTCTGGCTGAACCGGCAGTTGCGGTGCATCGGACGGGTCCGACATGAGGTCGGACGGATGCCGTTCGCGGCGCAGCGTGTCGATCCGCAGGTTGCGGGCAATGGTGAAGACCCAGGTGGAAGGGGCGGCCTTGGCTGGGTCAAACAAGCGGGCTTTCTGCCAGACGGCGAGCATCGTTTCTTGCGCGAGTTCGTCGGCAGCCGTGACATCGCTGCCCGCCCGCACCATCCAGGCTTTCACCCGTGGGCCGAAATAGGCAAACAGATCAGCGAACGCGGCACGATCGCGTCGCTTCGCGATCGCCTCGATGAGAGCGCCGTAGTCGGAGCCGCCGGGTTCCTTGGGGGCCTGGGTCATCCCGCCCCCGGATATGCGGTGACGGAATGGAAGCACCAGCCCCCTTGGGTCGGAGTGTTGGGCAGGGCGTGCAATCCGAACCGAGGGAACTGCTGCATTCACGGCGCTTTCTACGCGAAACGGCAGCGAATGGATCACGTCCGCTTCCGGTGATCCAGAGCCCAATACATCCCGTATCACCCGCGGGATGGTAACTAAATTGGCAACTAGTATGCGTATCAGAGAAGCGTGATACGTCGCATTTGGTTTGAGGTGGCCGATTCACGCGGCAATCGTGGTCGCTTCACGACTCATGCTTCACCGCGATCGGGCACTGGGCGTGATAGCGGGGCGATACATGGACATCGCGGTTGCCGGAGGTGGGATCGCGGGCTTGTCGGCCGCACCCGCCCGCGGCGCAGCGCCGGAACCTGATGCGGTCAAGGTTCTGGCAGATCGTTTCGATTTAAGTAATACCTTGAAGTAATCCCTCCCGACTGGGGATGGGTCGGAGATCCGCTATCTCGGGGGCGTCGGCGTGGCGGCCCGGCATGACGGTGGCGCAGGGTGGCCGCAAGACCGGCCGCTGGCAGGCGCGGTGGAGACTGGCAGCGGCGCTCTGATCGCCGAAACAACGAAGCGACGCCAGGCGAGGTGATATCGCTTGGGGAAAATCGTAAGGTCTGTGCGAATACGATCAGAGTGGCGAAATGATCTTTCGCCGGGGTTCGGTTTTTGGCAACGACTATGCGGGCAGCGGTTTGCAGCCTACGCCGCGACAAACGGTTAACCAGTTTCTGGTTAAGGGCGACTATTGCTTTGCATCATCGAGGTTTTCGCGTGACGCGATCTTGTCGAGCAGGCCGAAATGCCAATAGTCAACGGCAAGCGGAGGTGCAACCGGAGCGGGAGGTATCGACATGGCGCAGGCAGCCGAGACCAGAAAGCGCGCAAGGGCCAAGGAAAAGACGGTGGACCGGGAGGCGTTGCTGAAGGCCTATCGCACAATGCTGCTGATCCGGCGGTTCGAGGAAAAGGCCGGACAGCTTTACGGCATGGGCCTGATCGGCGGTTTCTGCCACCTTTACATCGGTCAGGAAGCCGTCGTGGTCGGCGTGCAACTGGCGCTCAAGGATGGCGACGAGGTCATCACGTCCTACCGCGACCACGGTCATATGCTGGCGACCGGAATGGAGGCGCGCGGCGTGATGGCGGAACTGACCGGGCGGTCCGACGGCTACTCGCGCGGCAAGGGCGGATCGATGCACATGTTCAGCCGGGAGAAGAATTTCTTCGGTGGGCACGGGATCGTCGGCGCACAGGTCAGCCTGGGGACCGGCCTCGCATTCAGCAACCACTATCGTAGCAACGACCGGGTCGCGATCACGTACTTCGGCGAGGGCGCGTCCAACCAAGGTCAGGTGTTCGAAAGCTTCAACCTCGCGGCGTTGATGAAACTGCCGGTGGTTTACGTGATCGAGAACAACAAATACGGCATGGGCACATCGGTGGAGCGAGCCTCGGCCAGCCATGACCTGTCACAGAACGGTGCGCCCTGGGGGATCACCGGCATGCAGGTGGATGGCATGGATGTTCTGGCGGTGAAAGATGCGGCGGAACACGCAGTGGCGGCCTGCCGAGCGGGAAAAGGACCGTTCCTGCTGGAGGTGAAGACGTATCGGTATCGCGGACACTCGATGTCCGATCCGGCGAAATACCGGACGCGCGAGGAGGTGCAGATGATGCGTACCCAGCATGACTGCATCGAGAGCGCGAGGCATCGGCTGGAAGCGCTGGATGTTGAGGAGAAAGTGTTCAAGGCGATCGATGACGAGGTGAAGGGGATCATTCAGGACGCCGCCGATTTCGCGCAAAGCAGTCCTGAGCCGGAACTGTCCGAGCTCTACACCGACGTGATGTTGGAGGGCTGAGCGGATGGCGACGCAGATTCTGATGCCGGCGCTGTCGCCTACGATGACCGAGGGCAAATTGTCCCGCTGGTTGAAGGGCGTCGGCGATGACGTGCGGGCGGGCGACGTGATTGCCGAGATCGAGACCGACAAGGCGACGATGGAGGTGGAGGCGGTGGATGAGGGCAAGCTATCTCGCATCCTGGTCGAGGAAGGTACCGAGGGTATCGCGGTCAACACGCCGATCGCGGTGTTGGGCATGAACGGCGAGGATGTGTCCGCGGAGCCGGTCCCGGCCGGCAGGGAGGCGCCGGCTCACCCGAAGGTCGCGGCGGAGGCGTCGGATCCGTCGGCGATCGCACCAGAGGGGGCCAAGGGCCAGAGGAAGGAGGCGCTGGAGGCGGCGCCCCCCGGGTCAGAAGCCCGGGGGCAGGCCGCGCCGGAGAAGGATTGGGGCCCGACGAAGCCCACGACCGTCCGCGAGGCGCTGCGCGATGCCATGGCGCTGGAAATGCGGCGCGACGGCGACGTGTTCCTGATCGGCGAGGAAGTGGCGCAGTATCAGGGCGCGTACAAGATCAGCCAGGGCCTGCTGGACGAGTTCGGGCCGAAGCGGGTGATCGACACGCCGATCACGGAGCACGGCTTCACCGGTCTGGCGGTGGGCGCGGCGTTGAACGGGTTGCGGCCGATCGTAGAGTTCATGACCTTCAATTTCGCCATGCAGGCGATGGACCAGATCATCAACAGTGCCGCCAAGACGCTGTACATGTCGGGTGGCCAGATGGGCTGCCCGATCGTGTTCCGCGGCCCGAACGGCGCGGCATCGCGCGTCGGCGCACAGCACTCGCAATGCTACGCAAGCTGGTACGCGCATGTTCCGGGGCTGAAGGTCGTGGCGCCGTGGTCGTCCGCCGACGCCAAGGGACTGCTGCGGTCGGCGATCCGTGATCCCAACCCGGTGATCGTGCTGGAGAACGAGATTCTGTACGGTCACACCTTCGATTGTCCGGTGGATGAGGATTTCATCGTGCCGCTGGGCAAGGCGAAGGTCGAACGCGTGGGGTCTCAGGTGACTGTCGTTGCCTTCAGCATCATGGTCGGCGTGGCGATGAGGGCCGCCGAGGCGCTGGCGGAACAAGGGATCGAGGCAGAGGTGATCAATCTACGGTCGTTGCGCCCGCTGGACACGGCGACGGTGGTCGAGAGCGTCAAGAAGACCAACCGGCTGGTGACGGTGGAAGAGGGCTGGCCGTTCGCCGGTATCGGCGCCGAGGTGGCGATGCAGGTGATCGAGCACGCGTTCGACTGGCTGGACGCGCCGCCGGTGCGGGTGCACGGGGTCGACGTGCCGCTGCCATATGCGGCCAATCTGGAGAAACTGGCGTTGCCGCAACCGGACTGGGTGGTGGACGCGGTGAGGAAAATCGTCTGAGCGGGGAGCGTGACTGATGGCGACCAATATCCTGATGCCGGCGCTGAGCCCGACGATGACCGAGGGCACGCTGACCCGCTGGCTGAAGAAGGAAGGCGAGAC
>DASYBP010000361.1:0-5530 GCA_036500715.1 Rhodopila sp. | reverse complement strand
CGGCTGCTGCATGGCGAGATCAGCGCCCGCCTGGTTCCGTTTGCGGCGTTCGGCATAACCCTGTTCACCTGGGATTTCGCATCGACCGTGACCGGCCTGCATCTGGCTACCGTTGGCGCTGTCCTGCAGTCGCCGGCGGGGTGGCGCATGCTGGCCGATCTGCTGCTGCTGTCGGTCTGTGGCGGCCTGTACTCGGTGCCGCTGTATGCCATCGTGCAGGAGTTGTCGGAGGCCTCGCATCGGGCCCGGACAATCGCGGCGAATAACATCGTCAATGCGGTGATGATGGTGCTGGGGGCGGGCTGCGTCGCCGCGTTTTCGGCGGCGGGGGTTTCGGCACCGCTTGTGCTGCAGGTTGCAGCCGTGGCGAATCTTGTCGTGGCGGTATGGATCGTCCGCCTGCTGCCGCAAACCGTGTTTCGTTCGTTTTTCCGGTGGTATTTCCTGTTGTTCCATAAGGTTCGCGTGGAGGGTCTGGAGAATCTTGCGTCGGCGGGCGAACGTTCCGTTGTAGTCATCAACCACTTGTCGTTTCTGGACGGCTGTCTGGTGGCGGCATTCATTCCGGGCGACCTGGTGTTCGCGATCAGCACCGATCAAGCACGGCGCTTCTGGTTTCTGCAATATGCGCTTGATGTTTTTCCGATCGATCCGAACGCGCCGATGGCCATCCGCGCGATGGTCGCGGCCGTGCGCGAGGGCCGCCGTCTGGCAATATTTCCCGAGGGCCGGATAACGCTCACCGGCGCCCTGATGAAGATCTACGACGGCCCCGGCATGGTCGCCGACCGCGCCGAGGCCTCGATTGTCCCTGTCCGGATCGACGGTCTGCAGTTCCACAAGGTGTCGCGGATGCAGGGCAAGCTGCGGCTGCGCTGGTTCCCGCGCGTGAGCCTGAAGGTTCTGCCGCCGGTGCGACCCGCGGTCTCGCCCAGTCTGATCGGTCGCGCTCGCCGAGCGGCGTTGGGCCAGATCATGCAGGACGTTATGACCGATGCAGGGTTTCGGCCCGAGCGGCTTCGGCACAGCCTGTTTGCTGCGTTGCTGGAGGCGCGGAAGCTTTACGACAGAGGGCTGCCGGTGGTGGCGGATATCGTTCCTAATGAAACCGGTGGCAACACGATCACCGAACTGACCTACCGGCGGCTGTTTCTGGCCAGCGTCGTTCTCGGTCGCAAGCTGGCGGCCTTCACCCGGGCCGGTGAGCATGTCGGCATCATGTTGCCGAACTCGGTTGGCGCGTTGGTGACGTTCTTCGCGCTGCAATCGCAGGCTCGCGTTCCCGCCATGATGAACTTCACCGCTGGCGCGGACGCGATGCTGTCCTGCTGCGCTGCCGCCGGTATCGAAACGATCTTGACATCGCGGCGCGCCGTTCAGAAGGGCAAGCTGGACAAGCTGGTGGAGGCCGTCGCGACGAAAGTCCGGTTTGTCTATCTGGAGGACATCCGCGCCTCAATCGGGCTGTCGGACAGGCTGCGGGGCATGCTGGCCGCCCGCCGCCGGCTGGCGGGAGCGGGCGTTCGTCCAGATTCGCCTGCGTTGGTGCTGTTCACGTCAGGATCAGAGGGGACGCCCAAAGCTGTCGTGCACAGTCATCGTGGCCTGCTGGCGAACTGTGCGCAGTTGCGGGCGGTGGTGGATTTCAATCCGTCGGACCGGGTGTTCAACGCGCTGCCGATGTTCCACGCATTCGGCATGATCGCGACGCTGCTGCCGCTGATGTATGGCGTGCGCAACTTCCTCTATTCGTCGCCACTGCACTACAAGCTGGTGCCCGAAATGGTCTATGCGGACCAGTCCACCATCATGTTCGGCACCGACACGTTTCTGACGGGCTATGCGCGCAAGGGCAACCCGTTGGATTTTCAGTCGCTGCGCTACATCTTCTCGGGCGGGGAAGCAGTGCGGCCGGAAACGCGGGCGGCCTACATGACGCATTTCAAGAAGTCGATCTTCGAAGGCTATGGGGTGACCGAGACCGCGCCGGTGCTGGCGTTGAGCACCTGGGCGCACGCTCGCGAGGGTTCCGTCGGCCGACTGCTGCCGGGCATCGAGGCTCGGCTGGAACCGATCCCTGGCATCACCGAAGGCTGCAGGCTTCTGGTGCGCGGCCCTAATGTGATGTTGGGCTATCTGCGAGCGGAGACATCGGGCGTGCTCGAGGCTCCGCCCGGCGGATGGTACGACACCGGCGATATCGTTACGATCGACGCGGACGGTTACCTGGCAATCAAGGGACGCGCCAAGCGGTTCGCCAAGGTCGGCGGCGAGATGGTGTCGCTGGCAGCCGCCGAGGGGCTGGCGGCCTCGGTCTGGCCCGACGCCGTGCATGCGGTCATTGCGGTGCCGGATACACGCAAGGGCGAGAAACTGTTGCTGATAACGACGCAGCGGGACGCCGCGGCCCGAGCGCTGCTGGCAGCCGCTCGGGCGCGCGGGGCGGCAGAGGTGCAGGTGCCGCGAGAGGTTATGGTGGTCGACAAAATGCCGATGCTGGCTGCGGGAAAGGTGGACTTTCCGGCGGTTCGGCGGCTGGTTGAAGAACGAGCGCGCCGGCCGGAAGCGGCGACCGTGGGCTGAGTTTTTCCTGGAAGTTGCGGGCACGAAGGCGGGCCGGCGCATTTCGCGTCCGAGATGCGGCTGAACCGTGATATTGTGCTGATTTGGAAGGCTGGTCCTAGCGCCGCGGCGCTCGTGCAACCTTTCGCACCAACCGACAGGGAGCGACACAAGTGAGCACCATTACCACCCAGGATAAGGTCGAAATCTATTTCAAGGACTGGGGTTCAGGCCAACCGATCGTGTTCAGCCATGGCTGGCCGCTGACGGCGGACGCCTTCGAAGACCAGATGCTGTTCCTGGCGTCGCACGGCTTTCGCTGCATCGCCCATGATCGCCGCGGCCATGGACGCTCCGGCCAGCCGTGGGACGGCAACGACATGGATCATTACGCTGACGACGTCGCGGCGCTGGTCCAGGCGCTAGACCTCAAGGACGCCATCCATGTCGGCCATTCCACCGGCGGGGGTGAGGTCGCTCGCTACATTGGCCGCCATGGCACCAGACGGGTGGCGAAAGCCGTGCTGATCGGGGCGGTGGCCCCGGTTATGCTGAAAGGGCCGAACAATCCCGTCGGGTTGCCGAAGGAGGTGTTCGACGGCATTCGAGCCGGCGTTGCTGCCGATCGCTCACAATTCTTCAAGGATCTCGCGGCAACGTTCTATGGCGCGAACCGGGACGGGGCCAAGGTCAGCCAGGGCGTGCGCGATAGCTTCTGGCTGCAGGGGATGATGGGCAGCCTGAAAGCCGAATATGATTGCATCAAGGCTTTTTCCGAAACGGACCTCACCGAGGACTTGAAGAAGTTCAACATCCCGACGTTGATCATGCACGGCGACGGCGACCAGATCGTCCCGATCGACGGCTCGGCGCGGCTTTCCTCCAAACTTGTGGAAGGCGCGATATTGAAAGTCTACCCCGGCTACCCCCATGGCATGTGCACGACGCAGAAGGACCAGATCAACACCGATCTGCTGGCGTTCGTGCGGAGCTGATACCCGATCGCAGCGAAGCGCGGGCGCATCTTGACCGGGTGCGGGATGCGGTGGCCACTACGCATTCCGGCACGTAGAGGCAAGACATCATGAGCGACCTATACGCCCGCTACACCCGCCTGCGTTTCGACCGTCCGCACCCGAAGGTGCTGCGGATCACCATGGACAACGGCCGCATGAACACGGCCGACGATGTCATGCACGCTGAACTCGCTGATATCTGGCGAGACGTCGATCGCGATTCGACGGTCAATGCCGTCGTGATCACCGGCGCCGGGAAAGTGTTCTCGGCCGGTGGCGACTTCTCGATGATCCAACAAAACATTGACGATTTCACCGCTCGGACTCGCCAGTGGAAGGAAGCGCGGGACATCGTCTACAATGTTATCAACTGCTCCAAACCGGTCGTCAGCGCGATGCGCGGTGTCGCGGTCGGCGCTGGCCTGGTGTGCGGCATGCTGGCGGACGTTTCAATTGCAACCAAAGACTGTCGCATCATTGATGGGCACACGCGTCTGGGGGTGGCGGCCGGTGATCATGCGGCGATCATCTGGCCATTGCTGTGTGGACTGGCCAAGGCGAAATACTACCTGTTGCTTTGCGAGCAGGTGCTGGGCGAGGAGGCTGAGCGCATCGGGTTGATCAGCCTGGCGGTTGAAGATACCGAGCTGGATGGGAAAGCGGTCGAGATTGCTACTCGACTGGCGGAGGGCGCGCAGAGCGCCATCCGGTTTACGAAATATGCGCTCAACAACTGGCTGCGTCAGGCCGGCCCGACGTTCGACTCGTCGCTGGCGCTGGAGTTCCTGAGCTTCACCGGGCCCGAGGTGAAGGAGGGCCTGGCGTCGCACCAGGAAAAGCGCAAGCCGGTGTTTCCGCCTGACTCGGTGGTCTGATTTGTTGTTATGTTCCGGCTTCGGCCAGTCCGGGTAGTCCTTCGTGACGCTGGGATTGAGGGGGCTTAAATATCAAGAGAAACGCACTTTGAAGGATAACGGTGACCGCCTTGATCGTTCGCTTCCTGTTCACGGGGCGCGGCAGGGTCGAGTCGGGTAGAAGGTTCATCGGGTACTCGGCGCGAAGCGCCCCGAGCCGGGGTAACACTAGAGTTACGAAGCTAGAGTTACGCTCTGTTGAGGCGGCCAGGAGTATCTGTATCGATGGGACCAGGGATATCTGGAGAGATAGCTCGGGGCGGTGCGCTTCTGCGGCTTGCGCAGGCCCAACAAGCCGAACCCCCGCCGCACTGGATTTCCTATGGTGGCGGCGAAGCGGTCCTGCTGGCGATTGTGCTGCTCGTGGTGGCCAGCGGATTTGCCTATGCCGGCAAACGGCTGCGCGCCGCGCTCAGGGTCACGCGGCCAGGAGGCGTTGTCGCCGGGTTCATGATCGCGATCTGGCTGTTGACAATCTATACCGTCGTCGTCGTCACAGTCGTCTACGGACTGCAAGTGAAGCAGGCCTATCCGGGCTTCGCCGCGCGCCGCGTGCGCGTCGGCACGTTCGTCGATGCGGCGGTGACGTTCTTCGTGATTCTCTACCTCACGCGGCGTTGGGGTTGGAAGGTCGCGCTGGCCAGCGCCGTCATCGGGACTGCCGCCGCGCCGATGATCTTCGAGTTTCCCTTCGATCTGATCGTCATGGCGCGGACCAATCCGCCGATCCCGCCTCATCCGATGCTGTACCGGCAGCTTTTCTTCCTGCCGTTGTTCCTGGCCGAGTTCTCAACGGTATCACTGCTGACGTTGCTGCCTTCGGTGCGGGTGACCGCTTACGCCTGCTACGCGGTAGCAGGGATGTTCGTGGTATTCGCCGTCTGGGCTGCGTTCGGGTTCGCCTTTCCCGCAGAGCCTCTGCCGCTCGCGCTGAACGTCATTTCAAAGATCCTGTGCTTCGTAGCCGCGATCATGCTGTTTGTCTGGAGGTCGGACGAGGAAGTCTCTGGAGCTAGAGCAGGCTGATTTGGGCTTGAA
>DASYBP010000360.1:0-1572 GCA_036500715.1 Rhodopila sp. | reverse complement strand
CGCGGAGGCCCACGCCGCGGTGCGCAGCGCCCTTGCCAGGCTGGCGGGCCCCGTAGCCGGCGAGGACCGCAGTGGGTGGAAACCGGAACGGCCGCTTTGGAGGTCCCACTGCGACAAGCTGACGTTCGTTCATGGGGATTGCCAACAACAGCCGTCGACCCAGAGGGGACGTTCGCCCGACCGTCGCCTGGTGCCGGGAAAAACCGTCGTCATGGTGGCTCGGCTCTGGCATTGTGCCGACCTAAGCTGCTGATGGCGAATTTGCGCAGATGCCTCCAGCTTGTTTGACCGCCAGCTTGCTTGACCGATCGCGACAACCGGCTTGCCGACGGAGTGCGGCAATTGGACCTATTCTTTCCGTTCGGCGGTGAGGAATCGGACGGTTTCCAGGTCTTGTGGGAAGACGGCGGACATCGCGTGTTCTGCCGCGGGTGGCGCCTGCGTGCGGACGGCCATCGCCTTGCCGTGCTGGCCGTGCTGCCCGCTGTGGAGCACCCGCCACCGGACACAATCGATCGCCTCGCGCACGAATACGCACTGAAGGATGAACTCGACGGCGCATGGGCGGTGCGGCCGCTGGAGTTCGTCCGCGACCGCGATCGGGCCATGCTGGTGCTGGAGGACCCGGGTGGCGAGTTGCTGGAGGGACTGGTCGGTCAGCCAATGGCGGTGGAGCCGTTCCTGCACATCGCGCTCGGTCTGGCCGCAGCGATCGCCGGGCTGCATCAGCGGGGGCTCATCCACAAGGACATCAAGCCGGCGCACCTCTTGGTGAACTGCGCGGACGGACAGGTCCGCTTGACCGGATTCGGCATCGCCTCGCACCTGCCGCGCCAGCGCCAGGCCCCTGATCCACCCGCGGTGATTGCCGGTACGCTGGCCTACATGGCCCCCGAACAGACCGGGCGGATGAACCGCTCGATCGATGCCCGCAGCGACCTCTACGCGCTCGGCGTGACACTCTACCAAGTGCTCACCGGCAGCCTGCCGTTCACCGCGTCCGATCCGATGGAGTGGGTGCATTGCCATATTGCCCGCCGGCCGGTGCCGCCGGCCGAGCGACGTCCTGGCGTGCCGGCGGCACTCTCGGCCATCATCATGAAGCTGCTCGCCAAAACGGCGGAGGAGCGATACCAGAGCGCCGCCGGCCTGGAGCGCGATTTCCGGCGCTGCCTGACCCAATGGGAAGCCCAGGGCCGCATCGACGACTTCCCACTGGGCGAAGACGACACGCCTGACCGGCTGCTGATTGCAGAAAAGCTTTACGGGAGAGCACGCGAGGTCGACGCCTTGCTCGCCGCGTTCGATCGCATGGTCACGAGCGGTGCGCCGGAGCTGGTGCTGGTTTCGGGCTATTCCGGCGTCGGCAAGTCCGCCGTCGTCCACGAGCTGCACAAGGCGCTGGTGCCACCGCGCGGCCTGTTCGCCTCGGGCAAGTTCGACCAGTACCAGCGCGATATCCCCTACGCCACCCTGGCGCTCGCTTTTCAGACCCTGGTCCGCCAGATCCTCGGCCAGAGCGACACCGAGGTCGGGCGTTGGCAAGGCGCCCTGCAGGAGGCGGTGGGCTCG
>DASYBP010000359.1:0-4379 GCA_036500715.1 Rhodopila sp. | reverse complement strand
GACGTGGGCGGAGACCGCTACCCACGTATCGCCGTGCCCAACCCAGACATCGGTGTAGCGCCCGGAACCCTGCCTGCCGTCCGACAGGCGGTAAGTGGTACACGGCGCTCAGGTCTTTGATCGTGACCGAGCGGGCTGTCTGCACCAGGAACTCCGCCCGGTCGATCAGCGTTCCGTCGGGGTTCGAGCACCGGAAATCCTCCGCCAGGATCTCGCTGAACCGGCGGACGTCGCCACTCCGCGCACCGAGTTAATGTAGTCCCGGTTCAGCGCGCGCAGCGTCTCGACGGCGGACATTTCGATCAAGACTCCTCAGGACCAGCTTAGCATTGGCAACAAATCCACGAAGGCGTAAAACGCTGGCACTGAATGCCGCCATGATGAAGCTCCGGAGGACAACATGGACCAGGCTGTGCGACATCTTTCCGCCGGCGCGTGGCCAGAGGGTTTGACCCGCGTCCCATACTGGGTCTATCAGGACCCGGAAGTCGCCCGTGACGAACAGACGAGGATATTCGAGGGTCCAGCCTGGAGCTATCTCTGCCTGGAAATCGACATCCCTGAACCCGGCGATTACCGCACCACCACCATAGGCGCGATGCCAGTCGTCGTCGCTCGGGCAGAGAATGGCGAGGTCGTTGCTTTCGAGAACCGATGCGCCCATCGCGGGGCGCTGATCTGCCTCGAAGATGGCGGCCGCGTGAAGGATTTTCAATGCATCTATCATGCCTGGCGCTACGACCTGCGCGGCAATCTCGCCTCGGTTGCGTTCCGCCGCGGCGTCAACGGCATGGGCGGAATGCCGGACGATTTCGATATCGCCGCGCACGGACCCAGGAAGCTGCGCGTGGCTGTACTATGCGGCTTGGTGTTCGGAACGCTCTCGACCGAAGTGCCCGATATCGAAACTTATGTCGGGCCAGAGGTCATGGTCCGGTTGCGGCGTGTGCTGCATAAGAAGGTCGAGATAATCGGGCGGTTCACGCAACAATTGCCCTGCAACTGGAAACTCTACATGGAGAACGTGCGCGACACGTATCATGCGAGTTTGCTACACACGTTTTTCACTACATTTCGCATTACCCGGCTGAGCCATGGCGGCGGTGTCATGGTAAGCGACAACGGCGTCGCCCACGCCAGTACCACCCTGGCCGCGGCGAAGGCGCCGGATGAAAGTTACTCCGGGATGCGTGCTGATAATCAGGCGCTGAAACTGCAAGACCCGTCCTTCATGAACGCAGTGGCCGAGTTCGACGACAATATCAACCTGCAAATTCTGTCGGTGTTTCCTGGTTTCGTTCTGCAGCAGATCCACAACGCACTGGCGGTTCGCCAGATCGTGCCCAGGGGCGTGGACAGCATGGATCTGCACTGGACTTATCTGGGGTTCGCCGATGACCCGCCGGAATTGCGCGCGATGCGGCTGAAGCAATCAAATCTCGCGGGGCCGGCCGGTTTCGTGTCGATGGAAGATGGTGCCGTTGGCGGCTTCGTCCAGCGCGGCATCGCCACCGCCTCCAACCAGGCCGCGATCGTGGAAATGGGCGGCAGCACAGCCGAAGGGGCGGAGACCAGGGCCACCGAGGCGTCTGTACGCGGGTTCTGGAAGGCCTGGCGCGCGCAGATGGGACTGTAACGATGCTGACGGAAATCGCCGCGCTGAATGCCGCCTGCGCGCGGGCGCTGGATACCGGGCGCTTCGAGGAGTGGCCAGGGTTTTTCCTTGACCGTTGTCTGTATAAGGTGACCACGGCCGACAATTACGAAAGCGGCTATCAGGCCGGACTGATCTATGCCGATTGCCGGGCGATGCTGGCAGACCGGGTCATGGCGCTGCGCGAGGCCAACATCTATGAGCGGCAGCGGTATCGGCACATTCTCGGCATGCCGCTGATCGGCGCCGAAGTGGATGGTCTGGTTGCGGTGGAGAGCTCGTTTCTGGTCATACGGACGATGCGTGACGGGCAGATGCTCATCTTCGCGGCCGGGACCTACCTCGACAAGGTGCGCCGCAACCAGACGGCGGAATGGCGTTATGCCGAACGTATCGTGG
The DNA here is from genome assembly GCA_036500715.1 of Rhodopila sp. GTDB lineage: Bacteria > Pseudomonadota > Alphaproteobacteria > Acetobacterales > Acetobacteraceae > Rhodopila. The sequence goes on along the minus strand of DASYBP010000359.1, from coordinate 2,326 downwards.
TGTGTGACAGTCAGCGGATCGATACGTTGCTGGCCATTCCGCTGTAGCGCTTGCTCAAGTGCTCCGGCTTCGAAACGACTACAACTTCGGCTTAGAATGACATACGAGCCGAGATAATGGGATTGTTCCCGTAGGTCGGCGTCAATAATGTGGCCTCTTTGTTCCAGGAGCAACAGCGGACTGGGAGCCGACGCGGCGACCGGCAAGAGATCGCTCGCAGGACCCACGACAGTGCCTTCTCGTTCACGAAGGCGTCCACACTCACGCATGCACCGTGCGGCAGCGCGATTTCGATCGCACCGACACCGTCGCGGGCTCGCACCGGCTGCGATGGCTCCCGCTCTGGCATCTCCGGCCCCGCTTGCGCCAGCACTGCGGTCCCTCGAGGGCGCGAAGCGCCAAGCACGCCCAGTGGAATGAACGGCGCCGCCACCGGCGCTTGCATCGCGGCCGCCGCAGCCTTCCACGCCGCACGCAGCGTAGCTCTTGAGGCCCTCGCCCTCACCCAGCACAACGAGGTGGCTGTGCCTCCGTCGGTCTCAGGCTGCTGTTTGCCGCGCCATTACGTTGTTTCGTAAATCTCTTCCGCCGTGATCGTGCGCAGTAGGGACCGACATACAAAGGAGGAAATTCGGGCCATGGTCAGCGGTGGTGCTAGAATTTTCGCGCCATCCGCTGTAGGTTTGGGCGATAACTCTTTATTGCTCTTCCGGGCCAAATCGTGGCGATGACCGCCCTGCCGGATCGGCACGGCCTCTACCCCATCCTTTGGAAAACTCAGCGGCGTCCGGCAAGACGTCCCAGGCGAGCGGCTAGGTAGCCGGCCTGACAGGACAGCAGCAGTGTCATCAGAGGCTGATCGTGCGCCGCCTGCTTCAACCAGCCGCTCAAGAAGACGATCGCCGCTCCCAACTCAGACAGGACCTGGTCCAGGAAGGTCTCGACCGGGCCAAGGCGCTGCTTGCTCAATTGCCGTGACAGACGGTCGAGTTGTTGGTCGACAGCCATATATCGCTCTCCGGATTAGATGATCTTGCCGAGGACGTAGCCGATGCCGACGGCGAGGAGTGCCGCGGTGATCGGGTTGTCACGAATGAACTGCGTCAACTGATCCTTGGCGTCCCCGGCCTGGTTCAGCCCTCTCTGAACCGCCCGGCCGGCATCGGCGACGGCCCCTTCTGCTTGGTCGCTCATGGTCTGATCCTTTCCAGGCGCTGTTGACCCGTCCCGACTATTTGTAACGCCGGGATGCAGCCAGTGGAGAAGCGGAGATGAACACAAGTCCGTAAAGCCGAGGGCGGAGAGGCAACCCGGCGGGTGCGCTACACCCGCAGCAGCGACGCGGCGGGCGCGATTGCACCGCTGCCAGGAAACACCGTCGCCAAGCCTTCCGCCGGAATCCCGAAATGCGTCCCTAGCAAACCCTTCGCCACGGCGCGGATGTCGAGTGTCGACTGCAGGTCGCGATCCTCGAATAACTGACCGCGGCCTACCCCCGGCCAGTCGGCGAGGACTCGGCCGCCATTGACCGTGCCGCCCAGCATGAACGCCGCCGTCGCCGTGCCGTGATCGGTGCCGTTGTCGCCATTGGCGCGCACCGTGCGGCCGAACTCGGTCACTACCAGGATTGCTGTCCTCTCCCACACTTCGGCCAAGCCTGCTCGCAGTTCGGCGATGCCCTCGTCGAGATGTCCTAGCGCTTCCCTCAGCCTTCGCGGCTGGCCGGCGTGAGTATCCCAGCCGTCAAGATCCAGCTCCGCCAGCCTCGGCCCATCGGCCGCCGCCAGCAGCCGGCCCGTCGCTCGGGCCAGACGGGGAAAGCCGAAGGAAACACCGTCGTAGGACAGGCCCGCCATCACCCTGTCCACATAGGTCCGCTCACGTTCGGCGGTGACCAGTCCGCTGCCGACGACCGGATCGGACGCATGCATGGCGGCAATGTTCGCATAGAAGCCCTCAGAGATCGTCGGCCGAGCGTGGAACGGATCCCACGGCGTGGCCGGCGTCGGTCCGTGCAGGACCAACGGTAAACGCCCTGCCATCGTAACGGCCGTGTCGCAATGTGGTGGCGGGGGCAGCAACGCCGCGATGCGGTTCAGCCAGCCGCTGGTCATCCGCTGTTCGGCGCCGATTTCCATCATGTCTTGGGCTTCGAAATGGCTGCGGCTGCGATTGGGGCCGGCCACAGCCTGAATCGGTAGTAGGTCGTTGGCCATGTACAACGCATGCATGGTTTTCAACGTCGGATGCAGTCCCCAGAAGCCCCCCAGATCGGCAAGCCCATTCGGCTGTCCCGGCTCCGGCAGCACTAGGCTCGGCCGCCATG
>DASYBP010000358.1:0-1739 GCA_036500715.1 Rhodopila sp. | reverse complement strand
TCGTCTGCCACCATGGCCGCCCTGGCGAACTTCTTCCGCATCAAGCCCGCCTACTTCACCGACGACGAATACTACGAAAAGCTCGACAAAGAGTTGGCGTGGCTGATGACCATGCGCGATGAGGGCGTTCGGCGCATCGCGATTCGCGCCAGCGGTTTGTCTCCCGAGGCCAAACACGACCTCGCGCAGCGTGTGGACGAGCTACGCCGCAAGGAACACCTGGACGCATAGTCTTGGGCCAAGTACGGCCGTTAGCGCCGGGCGCGCCAGCGGCGGCCCAAGGCCCGAAAACCGCCTAAACTCATCGCGATAACGACGAGAAAGAGAAGCATCGTCGCGGTCAAACGCCAGCCTGTCGACCCTGCCGCGAACGCGGTAGCGCCATGCGCATGAACATCCAGCGGCTGTCCGAATTTCCAGTTCTCGGGAACTCGGTGGATCGGGCCATTCCGCGACTGCCCACCGACGCTCCAGGTACCACTGCAGCGCACGTTAGCTGACTCCGTGTCCCCTAGGCATCGAACGTCCGTCGCCGTTGCCGGCGTGCCGATCTGATATCCGTAAACGTCCCATACGAGGTCACCGAACATGTACAGCCAGATCCCCGCTACAACGATTGTGGTCAGCCAGCTGCCAATGCCGAGCGACCGGAGACCGCGCCCCCGTTTGGACCCGCCGTCCGCCATCACCGGCGGTGCTTGTAGCAGACGTTGCTGACCAGCCGCACGGTGTCCCGGAGTGCCGTCTAGTCGGCTGATTTCAGATTCGACCAGATCAAGGAATGCATCGACCTCGTCTTCGTTGTATCCCCGCTTTCCTACTGGCGGCTTGCTGAATGCCATGTTCTGCACATCGACTGCCGTGAGGGAAGGGTTGCTCGAATTACGCAGCCGCTCTTCGACGAGATCAAGAAACGCGTCAACCTCGTCCTCGTTGTATCCCCGCTTTCCTATTGGCGGTCTGCTGAAAGCCACCTTTTTAATATCGGCAGCTGTCAGCGGGGGACGGTGCGTAGTTTCGGCCGTTGGCGTTGGCGCGTGTGGCTGTTCAACACCGCGGTCCGTGCCAGCGGTCGCGTTTGCGTCGGACAGCTGACGTTCTAGTTCGGCAATGCGTTGCTCGGGGTCGTCCTGATCCATCAGCAAATGGTGACACTGTGCTTCCGGAGCTGCGGCAAATCGGACGCGAGCACGCAAACTGATTGCGGTGGTCCGCCGGGCTGAGCCACGCCGATAAGCCGCAGATCAGGCATTCCACGGTGATGCGGGTGGTCCTGACGACGTGCGCCCGTGCCCGCCCCGCTAGGGTTGGCGCATCGATGGAGCACACCCACCTCAATCGTCGACGGGTTACCGGGGAGGCGGCCGCGAATGGGCCTATTTGGCAAGCGAAAGACCCGCGCGACACGTCGTGCCGAGGCCCGCGCGATCAAAGCCCGAGCCAAACTCGAGGCCAAGCTGTCGGCAAAAAACGAGGCCCGCCGGTTCAAAGCCGCACAGCGAGCCGAATCGAAAGCACTAAGGGACCAATTGAAGGCGCGGCGCGCGAGCGACCAGACGGCGTTGAAGGCTGCCGAGGCTGAACTCAAGGCGGTGCGGGAGGGCAAGCTGCTGTCACCGACGCGAATTCGCCGAATCCTGACGGTGTCTCGGCTGCTCGCGCCGATCGTGGTGCCGCTGGCCTACCGGGTCGCGATCGCCGCCCGCGGGTTGATCGACCAGCGGCGGGCCGACCAACTC
>DASYBP010000357.1:0-1959 GCA_036500715.1 Rhodopila sp. | reverse complement strand
GTTGCCCGTGCATGACGGTCCGGTGGCGGGCGTGGCGCGCGGCGGCCGGTTCCTCGGCTGGCTGCTGCTGGCCGACGAACCTCGGCCAGAGGCCCGCCAGGCTCTTGCTGAACTGCGCACCATGGGCCTCGATCGCCAGATGTTGCTAACCGGCGACCGGACCGGCGTTGCCGCCCGGATCGGCCGGCTTCTCGGTATTGCCGACGTGCGCGCCGAGGCGCTGCCGGAACAGAAGCTGGAGGCGGTGCTGGCGCAAACTCGGACCGGCCACAAACCGCTGGTCGTCGGTGACGGGATTAACGACTCGTTGGCATTGCGTGCCGGCGCAGTAGGGGTCGCCATGGGCGCCGCCGGCACCGACGTGGCGATGGCCTCGGCCGACCTCGTGCTGATGACCAGCGACTTGGGCCGGCTTGCCACGGCGATCCGGCTCAGCCGCCGCTGCCGGCAAACCATTCATATCAATGTAGGGCTTGGGCTGGGTTGGACGCTGGCCATCGTGGCCCTGGCCGCGGCCGGGCTGCTGGGCGCGGAGGGCGCCCTGGTCGCCGCGCTGCTGCACAACGTCGGCACGCTAGCGGTGATGGGCAATGCGGGGCGACTGCTGCGGTTTGATGAGCTGACCCGAACGGCTGCCAGCCCGGGAGCCGGGCTTGCGGTTCGTCCCGCCGCAATGGCTTGATGTTCTTCTGGCGTAGCGATACCTCTCGCTGGATCTCGCACCGACACCTAGGCTTGAAAAACTGTCCGTTCGAGAAACCAATAGCTGCCAAGCATAACGATCACCGCGGAAAGAGTATAGACCGCAATACGTGGCCGAACAGGGTCCTCACCGGCGCGGACAGGACTGCGGGCCAGACGGTCGAACCAGATCAGCACGGGCACAACGATCGAGACGATGGCGATCTGACCGATCTCTACCCCAATGTTGAACGATGCCAAGGCAGGTATCAGGGCGCTCTTGGGAATGCCGAATTCCTGCAGGGCGCTCGCAAATCCAAAGCCGTGCACCAGGCCAAAGGCGAACGTGTCACGCCATCGCTTCTGAACGTCGTGGGAGAAGAAGTTTTCTGCCGCAACGAAGACGATTGAAGCAGCGATCGCCGGTTCGATGATCGAACTTGGAATTCGAACAATATCCAGGGCAGCGAGCGAAAGCGTGACGGAATGACCGAGTGTAAAGGCGGTGACAAGCTTGACAACAGGCCACAGACGCCGCGCCCAAAGGACGATCGCGATCAGAAAAGCAATATGATCGTAACCAATCAGGATATGCTCAACCCCTGCCGCCAAGTATAAACCAATAACGTGAGCAGTGCTCGGTTGCATTTCCTCTGTCAGGACGGATTCGGTTCTGTCGGCGTCCAGCAGATCCTGAGCGGTTTCGCTGCCATTTCGAACCAACACCACCTGGCGTGCATTGGGTTCAGTATCGACCAACACCGTCGAACGATAGTGTAGCCGGCCGCTGGTCCCCGCACACGACCAGCGCATATGAATCACCACCCCATCGCCATCTGGCGACACGGCGCCGTGGTCAGAACGACACGCTCCCACGGCCGCCAGCACGGCTGAGTGTCCGGCGACGTAGTCTGCCACCTTGGCCGATGCTTCGGCGAGCGCGTCAGGGTGTACCAGACCCGTCTTCGCATCATAAACGTTGGTTTCCGCCGCGCGGTCGACGTCACTGCCCTTCATCGCGATATCGACGTCCACCACGCGGTCGGCGCCAATCGTCACACGAGCGATCGACAGGTTGACCTGATGCGCCGCCGCGTGCTGGGACCAGAATGACAGGACATAGAGGGCACACAACATCCATCCGGCATAGCCAGCGGCGCGGGCAATCATGATGCGTTTCCGGCAAGCTCGATCAGCCTGCTGAGATGATCGGCCTCCGACCGCGGAATCGTCATCACCGTGTCACTCCCCTGAACACGGGCATACAAGCTGCGTTCG
>DASYBP010000356.1:0-3490 GCA_036500715.1 Rhodopila sp. | reverse complement strand
CGTCGTACAGCGTGTTGTCGATCTCCGCGGCGTTGATATTCAGCCGACCGGCATTGGCTCGGTCGATCTGGACATCGGTCTCCAGTCCCTTTTGCTGCTGGTCGGAGTTGACGTCGCGAAGCGTGGGGTCATGCTCCAGTGCGGCGGTCAGTTTCGGCGCCCACTCATACAGCAGCTCGCTGCTGTCGGCCTGCAACGTGTACTGATAGGCTCCGTTACTCTGCCGCCCGCCGACACGCAGGTCCTGCCCCGGCACGAGGAACAGCCGAGCGCCCGGGACGGCCAAGAGTTTTGGGCGAAGACGGGACATGACAGCGTCGATGCCGGCTCGTTCCGCCATCGGCTTCAGCTCAACATAGACGTTTCCGGTGTTGGTGGTGCCGGCCCCGCCACCGCCGCCCTGGCCGGTGAAGCCAACCACGTGCTGCACCGCCGGGTCGCGTCCGACGATCGCGGCGAGCTGCGTCAGCTTCTGCTGCATCGCCTGGAATGAGATACTCTGGTCGGCCTGGATCCCGCCGATCATCAGGCCGGTGTCCTGCTGCGGGAACAGGCCTTTGGGAATCGTTGCATACAGAACAAAATTCAGTCCGATGGTTCCGAACAGGACCAGCATGACCAGCGCCGGATGCCGCAGCACCGGGCGCAGCGATCGCCCGTACAGCGTCTGCGCACGGTCGAACAAGGTTCGCCTCTCGGGCTTGGTCTTGTCGGCGGGCTTGAGGAACAATGCACACAGCATCGGCGTCGTGGTCAGGGAAATCGCCAGCGACACCATGATGGCGATCGACAACGTCATCGCGAATTCCCGGAACAACCGGCCGACAATGCCCCCCATGAGCAGGATCGGCAGAAACACCGCAATCAGCGACAGGCTCATCGACACGACGGTGAACCCGACCTCCCGCGCACCCTTCAGTGCCGCCTGAGCGCGAGGCATGCCTTCCTCGACGTGACGGGTGATGTTCTCCAGCACCACGATGGCATCGTCGACGACGAAGCCGGTCGCGACCGTCAGAGCCATCAGCGAAAGATTGTCCAGGCTGTAGCCCAGCAGATACATCGTGCCGAACGTCCCGATGATCGACACCGGCACCGCCACCGCCGGGATCAGCGTCGCGCGGACGCTGCCCAGGAACATGAACACCACCAACGTGACCAGGCCGACGGCGATCAGCAGTGTCCGTTCCGTGTCGTGCAGGCTGGCCCGAATGGTCGTAGTCCGGTCGATGGCGACAGTCAGGTCAACGTCGCGCGGCATCGCCGCCATCAGTTCCGGGATCGCCGCCTTCACGCTGTCCACGGTGTCGATGATATTGGCGCCGGGTTGACGGAACAGGATGAGGATCACCGCCGGCTTGCCGTTCGACAGGCCGGCGTTGCGCAGATTCTCAACCGAGTCTTCGACCTCTGCCATGTCGGACAGCCGCACCGCCGAACCGTTGCGATAGGCGATGACCAACGGCCGATAGTCGGCCGCGCGTGTGGCCTGGTCGTTGGTATAAAGCTGGTAGTGCACCTGGTCGCTTTCGATCGAGCCCTTCGGACTGTTGGCATTGGCCGAGGCCAGGGCGGCCCGCACGTCCTCCAGCCCGATGCCGTATTTGAACAGGGCCGGCGGGTTCAGCTCCACCCGCACCGCAGGGAGCGCCGCACCGCCGATGATGACCTGGCCAATGCCCTGAATCTGCGCGAGCTTCTGGGAAAGCACATTGGACGCGGCGTCATACATCTGACCGCGCGTCAGCGTTTGCGACGTCAGCGCCAGAACCATCACCGGCGAGTCCGCCGGGTTCACCTTGCGGTAGGTCGGGTTGCTGCGCAGGCTAGTTGGCAGATCCGCCCGCGCGGCATTGATCGCCGCCTGCACGTCGCGCGCCGCGCCATTGATGTCGCGCCCCAGGCCGAATTGCAGCACGATCCGGACCTGGCCCACCGAACTGGTCGACGTCATTTCGGTCACGTCGGCGATCTGCCCGAGGTGGCGCTCCAGCGGGCTGGCGACGGATGTCGCCACCGTGTCGGGGCTGGCACCGGGCAACTGCGCTTGCACCGAGATCGTCGGAAAATCCACTTGCGGCAGCGGCGAGACCGGCAACTTGAAAAACGCGAAGATCCCCGCCAGGGCGATGCCGATCGTCAACAAGGTCGTCGCGACCGGCCGTGCGATAAACGGCGCGGAAATGTTCATTCCGCCGGGCTCTCCGCCACCTTCCCCCCGCCGCGCAGCCGCCAGGCCAGGCGGTCGAACATCAGATAGATCACCGGCGTGGTGAACAGCGTCAGCACCTGGCTGACGATCAGGCCGCCGACGATCGCCACGCCCAGGGGCCGGCGCAGTTCCGATCCGGTTCCGTTGCCCAGCATCAGCGGCAGTGCGCCCAGCAGGGCGGCCATCGTCGTCATCAGGATCGGCCGGAAGCGCAGCAGGCAGGCCTGATGGATCGCCTCGCGCGGCGGCTTGCCCTCTTCGCGCTCCGCGTCCAGCGCGAAGTCGATCATCATGATCGCGTTCTTTTTCACGATGCCGATCAGCAGGATAATGCCGATGACCGAGATCACGTCGATGTTGTCGCCAGCGATCAGCAGCGCCACCAGCGCGCCGGCGCCGGCCGAGGGTAGCGTCGACAGGATCGTCACGGGGTGAATGAAGCTCTCGTACAGGACCCCGAGCACGATGTACATCGTCACGATCGCCGCGAGCACCAGCAGAAGTTCGTTTGACAGCGAGGCCTCCAGCGCCGAGGCGGCGCCCTGGAAGGCCGTGATGAAGCTCTCGGGCAGACCGATGTCCGTCTCCGCCTGACGGATCGCGGCGACAGCGGCACCGAGCGACGAACCCGGCGCCGTATCGAACGAGATCGTCGTCGCCGGGAACTGCGCCAAATGGCTGATCTGCAGCGGGCCGTTCTTCTGCACGATTCTGACGACGGAACTCAGCGGCACCTGACCGGTGGTGGACGCCGCCGAGGGAAGATAGATCGCCGACAGCGAGGCCAGGGACGTCTGCAGCGCCGGGTCGGCCTCCATGATCACGCGGTACTGGTTGGATTGCGTAAAGATGGTCGAGATGATGCGCTGCCCGAACAGGTCGTACAGCGCGTTATCGACCGTCGCCGGCGTGATCCCGAAGCGCGCTGCGGTCTCCCGGTCGATCACCAGATTGACCGCCTCTCCTTGCTGCTGCAGGTCGCTGGCGACATTCGTCAGGTCCGGCGACTGGTTCAGTTTCGTCACCAGCTTCGGCACCCACTCGTTGAACGCCGAAAGGTTCGGGTTCTCCAGCACGAACTGGTACTGCGTGCGGCTGACCGAGGCATCGATTGTCAGGTCCTGCACCGGCTGCAGATACAGCGACACGCCCTGCACATCGGCGGTTTCCTGCTGCAGGCGCCGCGCGATTTCGGTCGCGTTCAGACTGCGGTCGTCCTTGGGCCGTAGATTGATCAGAAACCGGCCGCTGTTCAGCGTTGTGTTGTTGCCGTCCACG
>DASYBP010000355.1:0-2349 GCA_036500715.1 Rhodopila sp. | reverse complement strand
AACAACGCGTTCGCGCAAATCCAACGTGTAAGGAGCGCCCATAGATGCTGGCCTCCAACCCAGCCGCTATCTTGGATCAGATTTTCGGCCGCGCCGGAATCGCCCTCACGCAAGAGTCAACTCAAGACGATCATGCTCTAGCCTGGGCAAGATTGATCTGATCCACGCTCGCTCTTGACCAACAACTTGGTCACACACGCGCCCTCCGGCCCTCCCTTTCAAGCATCACCCTCCGGCGCACCTGCGTCGCGCCCGCCGCTCGCCCGCATCACCGACCCGGAATCCATCCCAAACCGCGCCCCTCTTGCCAATCCTCCCGCGCTGCGCAACTTTCCGGCAAACAATCCAGATCAAGCAAAGCGAGGATCCCGTGAACGACAGCACGATCGTCACTGACTCGGTGAAACGTTTCAAATGGGTCGGCACACGCCCGATCCGCCCAGACGGCGTGCCAAAGGTCACCGGCCGAGCGCTGTATGGGGCGGATTTGAAACTGCCAGGAATGATCTACGGAAAAGTCCTGCGATCGCCGCACGCTCATGCCCGCATCCGATCGATCGACACCGCCGCGGCCGAAGCGCTGCCTGGGGTGAAGGCAGTCATGACCTCCGCTGATCTGCCGGAGCAAAAATTCGACTATATCGGGCCGGAGCGTGTGGCGGTGAACTTCTGGCACGTCACCCGCAACATCTTGGCGCGTGAGAAAGTCCTTTACGAAGGCCACGCCGTCGCCGCCGTCGCTGCCGTCAGCAGCAGCATCGCCGAGGCGGCCGCGGCGCTGATCGAGGTCGACTACGAGGTCCTGCCGCATGTCATCGACGTCGATGACGCCATGGGGCCCGACGCACCGCTGCTGTTTGACGACATGATTACCCGCGGCATCGAACCCGCACCGACGAAACCGTCGAACATCTCCAAGCGGCTCGAATTTTCGCTAGGCGACGTCGAAGCTGGATTCAAACAGGCTGACATCGTCATCGAGAAGGAGTTCAAGACCGCCACCGTCCATCAGGCCTATATCGAGCCGCACGCCTGTGTCGCCAAATACGAAGCCGACGGCCAGTGCGAAATCTGGTCCTCCAGCCAGGGCCATTTCCAGATGCGTGCCCTGACCGCGCAGGTCATCGGCGCCAGACTGGGCGATCTGCGGGTGACGCCGGCCGAGATTGGTGGCGGCTTCGGCGGCAAGACGGTGACCTATCTGGAACCCGTCGCCGCCGTACTGTCGCGAAAGTCCGGTCTGCCCGTCCGCATGCAAATGAGCCGCGAGGACGTGTTCCGCGGCTCTGGCCCAACGTCCGGTTCATCGATGTGGGTGAAGCTTGGCGTCCGGGAGGATGGCACCATTGTCGCGGCGGACGGCGTCTTCAAGTTCCAGGCCGGCGCTTTCCCTGGCTCGCCGGTGATGAACGGCTGCCTGTGCGCCTTCGCGCCATACGAGATCGCCAACCAGCGCGCCATTGGCTACGACGTGGTGTCCAACCGACCGAAATCGGCCGCGTACCGCGCCCCTGGCTCGCCGATCTCAGCCTTCGCCGTGGAAAGCGTGCTGGACATGTGCGCCAAGGCGATTGGCATGGATCCGCTGGAGATCCGCTACAGGAACGCCTGCCGGATCGGCACGCCGACCATCGCTGGACCAAAACATGCCCACGCCGGCTATATCGAGACGCTTGAGGCGCTGATGCGCCACCCGGCCTATAAAGTGAAGCTCGGTCCTAACCAGGGGCGCGGCGTCGCCTCCGGCTATTGGTTCAACGGCGGCGGCGAATCCAGCGCAACCTTGCAGGTCAATGCCGACGGTACCGTGCTGGTCGCCACGGGCAGCCCCGATATCGGTGGCTCGCGCGCGTCGATGGCGATCATGGCGGCCGAAACACTGGGTGTGGACTACAGCACGGTCCGCGCGATCGTGGCCGATACCGCCTCGGTCGGCTATACGCACGTCACCGGCGGGTCGCGCGTCACCTTCGCAACCGGCACCGCTGTCGTAAGCGGCGCCAAGTCGGTGGTAAAGGAATTGTGCAAGCGCGCCGCGATGATCTGGGGCGTGGATGAAGAAGGTGTCGTCTGGGAAGATGGCTATGCCAAACCGGCGTCATCCAACGTCGGCGACTTCAAGCCGCTGTCGTTGAAGGAGATCGCGGCGAAGGCTTCGGCAACCGGCGGGCCGATCACCGCCTCCGCCGGCGTGAATGCCGGCGGCCAGGCGCCAGGCTTCGCCTCCCAATTCTGCGACGTGGAGGTTGATCCGGAAACCGGCAAGGTAACCATCCTGCGCTTCGTCGCCGCCCAGGATGTCGGTCGTGCCATCCACCCGGCCTACGTGGAGGGGCAGATCCAGGGCGG
>DASYBP010000354.1:0-1540 GCA_036500715.1 Rhodopila sp. | reverse complement strand
GGTCGAGGACGGCCAGTTGTCGAACGAGGATGCGAGCGCGGCCAAGGCGGTGCCGGTGCCGGGGATGCGCAAGCCGATCCCGATCCTGGCGCCGCATTCCGCCGATCGGGCGATCGCCACCTTCAAGGGCCAGCCGGTGATATCGCTGACGCTGGATTCCAGCCTGCAGAAAAACCTCGAAGCGCTGGCGCATGATCGTGCCACGGCGCTGGGTCCGAATATCTCGGTCGGCATTATCGCGGTCGACAATGAGAGCGGCGACGTGCTCGCGCGGGTCGGCTCGCCGGATTATTTCGACGACAAGCGGGCAGGGCAGGTCGACATGACCCGCGCGGTGCGTTCGCCCGGATCGACCCTAAAACCGTTCATCTATGGCCTCGCCTTCGAGGATGGCTTTGTGCATCCGGAAAGCCTGATTGACGACCGGCCGATCCGGTTCGGCGATTACGCGCCGCAGGACTTTGATATGACCTTCCAGGGCACGGTGCCGGTGCGCAAGGCGCTGCAACTGTCGCTGAACGTGCCGGCCGTGGCACTATTGGATCGGGTCGGCGCCAGCCGGTTGTCATCGCGGCTGAAGCAGGCCGGTGGCAACCTGGTTCTGCCAAAAGATGAAGTGCCGGGGCTGGCGATGGGCTTGGGCGGCGTCGGCATCACGCTGCAGGATCTGGTGCAGCTTTATGCCGGCATCGCGCGGCTCGGCACCACCAAGCCGCTGCGTGAGTTTATCGACGCCAGCGACACGGCGCGGGATCCGCTGCGGCTGATGGATCAGGTCGCAGCCTGGCAGGTCGGCAATGTGTTGATGGGCACGCCGCCGCCGGAAAATGCCCCACAGCACCGCATCGCGTTCAAGACCGGCACCAGTTACGGCTATCGCGACGCCTGGTCGGTCGGTTTTGATGGCCGCATGACCATCGGCGTCTGGGTTGGGCGCCCTGACGGTGCGCCGGTACCCGGGCTGGTCGGGCGCACCGCGGCAGCACCCATCCTGTTCGATGCCTTTGCCCGCACCGGAAAACTGCCGGCGCCGTTGCCGAGAGCGCCCAAAGGCGTGCTGATCGCGAGTAACGCCAAGCTGCCGCTACCGCTGCGCCGGTTCCGCCCCGTAGGCGAACTGGTGCGGACCGGCAGCGATCAGGCGCCGCACATCCAGTTCCCGCTGAACGGCTCGCGGATTGACGCCTCCGGTTCCGACGGTGCGCCGTTTTCGGCCATGCCGGTAAAAGTCGCTGGCGGCGTGCTGCCGCTGACCATGATGGTGAACGGCGTGGCGGCCGGCGAGATCGGCAGCCGCCGTCAGCGCCTGGTCGATCCGCCCGGGCCGGGCTTTGTCCGCCTGACCGTGATCGACGCCACGGGCGCGGCGGACACAGTTGTCGTCAGAATTCAATAAAGCCCCCCTAAGCGGTTGTCCCGATAGCGGTTTCGGCGTATGCGGAACCAATGGCCGAGACCTATGCCCGCCCCCGATTTGGTGAACCGCGTGAGCCGAAAAACCGGGTAAATCCCGGTAGCCCGCTCATCGGCATGCTCGACT
>DASYBP010000353.1:0-6829 GCA_036500715.1 Rhodopila sp. | reverse complement strand
ACGCTGGCGGCACACAGGACCTCGGTGTTGCCTATGTGGATCAGGGCCGACCCTTCAGCGTGGCGGGAAAACCCGGTGGTGATGGAGATTTTCCTAAGTTCGTTGTGGGTGCGGCCGGAGGGGCGCATGCGTCGAGATCCTTTGATGTCAGGTGCGGGGGAGCCAAATGGGGCCGGACCATACAAGGTTACGCCTAGAATCCCAGAACCGCCTCGGCCTCCTTCACCACGTCGGCCAGGGCGCCGTCGGTAAACGGGGACACCAGGCCGGCGGAGCGGACCAAGTCCTGGAACGGAGCGGAACCCCCACGCGCGCACAAGGCAACGAACGCCTCCATCGCGCCGGCATAGTCGCGGCGGGACTTCACCCAGAACTGCATCGCGCAGCATTGCGCCAGCGTGTAGTCGATATAGTAGAACGGCGAGCCGTAGATGTGAGGTTTGGCCTGCCAGCGACCGCCTTTCAGCAGGAAGTTCAGGTCGCCGTGGTCGGTCCACGGCATGTAGATCTTTTCCAATCGCGCCCACATGCCATGGCGCTCGGCGGGTGTGGCGTCGGGATTTTCGAAAACCTCGTGCTGGAAATGATCGACGCATACGCCGTAGGGCAGAAAGGCCAGAGCACCGATCAGGTGCATGCGGCGGAAGCGCTCCGCGGCGTCCTCGCCAACCAGCTTGCCAATACCGGGATAGGAGAGAAATTCCAGGCCCATGGAGTTGATTTCGGCCGCCTCATAGGTCGGCCAGAGGTAGTCGACGCCGGGCTGGTCGCGGCTTTCCCAGTTCTGGAAGGCATGGCCCATTTCGTGCGTGAAGACACCAATATCCGCGTGGGTGCCGTTGAAGTTGGCGAAGATGAAGGGAACGCCCGCCGTCGGGAAGGAGGTGCAGAACCCGCCGCCGGCTTTGGCGGGCCGGTTTTTCAGGTCCATGAAGCCGCCGTCGCGCAGTGCGCGGTAGAACGACGCGAGGCGGGTATCCATGCCATCGAACATCTCGGCCGCCGCGTTCACCAGAACATCGTGATCGCCGGCAGGCTTCGGATTGCCCGCGGGGTCGATCAGTGCCTCATCCCAGAAGCGCAGTTTGTCCCAGCCGTTCGCGGCCCGGCGGGCCTCTAACAGGCGTCCGACCAGCGGAACCACATGCCGGGCGACCTGGTCGCGATAGCGGGCGACCTCGGCGGGCCCGTAATCGACGCGACGCAGGCGGCGGTAGCCCAGCGGCGTGTAGGTGTCGAACCCCAGCTTGCGGGCCATGCCGTTCCGGAGTTTTACCAATTGGTCGTAAAGATCGTCCAGGTTCGCGGCATTCGCCTCGAAGAACCGCCAACGGACCTGTTCGGCTTCGTGGCGAACCGAGCGGTCGGGGTCCTCGGCGTAGGGGCCAAGGCCGGCGAGGTTGACCGTCTGGCCCGCGATCTGCAGCTTTGCCGACGCCAGCAATTCGGTGTAGCGCGCCGAAATCCGCGCTTCTTCTTCCAGATCGGATTTGATGATTGGGTCGAAGGTGGTGACGTCGGTGTCCCACAGCCGCAGTGCATGTTCGCCGACCAGCGCCGCGGTCGCAGCGCGATCGGGATCGCCCAGCAGACGTCGTTTCAAGGCGGTTTCGAGATCGGCGGCCTCGGGAATCAGCGCGTCGGCGTAGTCGCGGTCGGCCTTGGCGGCCGCGTCGGTGGTGTCCTGGGCGAACCGCAGGTGGACCAGCGCGGACCAGGTGTTGTAGTGACGGCGCAGGCAGTCCCAGTCGGTCAGGGCGGCCGCCCGGTCGCCGCGATCCAGCGCGACGCCGATCCTGTGGTAGGCGTCGGCCAGCCCGTCGCGGGTCGGGCGCGGTTCGGTGATGTCGGCGAAGCGAAGCGCGGTCATGTCATTCTCCGGCGGCCGGCATGGTCGCGGCTTCCGTCAGCGTGCCGGGGAAACCCTCTTCCCGTTTGAATACCAGCCGGGATTCGTGGAACGAGGCAACTGTGGGCCGATGCGCGATCGAAACCAGGGTGGCGTTTGGCAGGCGCTGCCGCAGAACGTGGTAGAGGCTCGCTTCGGCGTCGGGGTCGAGGCTGGCGGTCGCTTCGTCAAGGAAGATCCAGTCCGGCTTGGCGAGCAATGCGCGGGTCAGGGCGATCCGCTGCTGTTCGCCGCCGGACAGCCGCATCGGCCAGTTTTCATCCTTCTCCAGGCGGTCGCAGAGTTGCGGCAACCCGGCGTCCGTCAGGGCCTGGGCGATGGCTTGGTCGGAGAACGACTCGACGGCGTGCGGATAGGTGATGACATGCCGTAGAGTGCCAAGGGGAATGTAGGGGCGTTGCGGCAGGAAGAACGAGTTCTTCGGCACCTCGACCTCGCCTTGGCCGAACGGCCAGATGCCGGCCAGAACGCGGAACAGGGTCGATTTACCGGATCCGGTGCGGCCGGTGATGACGACGGAATGGCCGGCCGTCAGCGTCAGATCGGCGTTGTCGAGCAATTTCGTCCCATCGGGCAGGCTCATGGTCACATTGCGCAAGTGCACCAGGTCCGGCTGCCCCGCCGCGTTCACAAAGCCGCCGCTAGCCTCACGCCGAGCCCTGACGATTGCGCGGTGGAAGGTGGAGAGGCGCTCGACGATTGCGCGCCACTGGGCGAGCGAAGCGTAGGAATCGACGAACCAGGACATCGAGGCCTGCACCTGCCCGAAAGCACCAACCGTCTGCATCAAGCCGCCAAGCTGCATCGCGCCGGCGAAATATCGTGGCGCGGCTACAACGATGGGAAAGATGATGGCGATCTGACTGTAACCGTTGACCAGCGAGTTGAGCAGCTTCGTTCTCGTCATGATCTGATACCAGTTTTCAATCACGGCGACGAAGCGTTCCTTCAGGGTGACACCTTCCTCCTCTTCCCCGCGATAGAGCGCGATGCTTTCCATGTTTTCGCGGACTCTGACGAGGGCGTAACGGAAATCCGCCTCGACGCGCTGCTGGCGGAAGCTGAGCAGCGCAAGCGGACGGCCGACCAGATGCGTGAACGTCGTGCCGACCGCGGCGTAGCCCAGCGCGACCCACACCATATAGCCGGGGATCGGAATGCCGAACGCCTCGATCGCGCCAGACAGTCCCCACAGAATGCCAACAAAACTGCACAGCGAGACGACGTTGGACAGCAGATCGAGCGTGAGCGACAGGGACATCTGGGTGAAATCGCGTAAATCCTCTGATATGCGCTGATCGGGGTTATCGGTGCCCACCGCGGCGCGGTCCACCGTCAGGCTGATGTTGTAGTAGGCGCGGTCGGACAGCCATTCGGTCAGGAACTCCCGCGTCAGCCAACGGCGCCAGCGGATCTGCAACAATTGGTTCAGATAGACCGAATAGACGGCCAGCACGATGTGTACTGCCGCGACCTCGCAGAAGCCAGGCATCAGACCGCTCTCGGTCCGCCGGTACAGGAACAGCAGTTGCAGGAAGGCTTTCCAGTCCTTGTCCTGCAGCGCGTTGTAGAACTCGCGGCGCCAGTAACTGAGGACCACGGTAAGCCCGACCAGGGTCAGGTTCATGGCGATGATCGCCACCAACAGGCCGCGGGCGGACCAACGCTCATCCGAAGTCACGAAATAGGGCCGGGCGAGCCGCCAGGCGTCCTTCAGGAAGGGACCGATACCACGCATGGGGCGCTCATCTCTCGCTGGAGGGGGGAAGCTTGGCCCGTAAGGCGCCAAGCCAGGATTCGACTCGTTTGCGGTTCACGCCGAGGTCGGAATGGCCGTACACACTGCGGGAATACAAAATCAGGGCGCTGGTGTCCGGGGTCGCTTCGGTCACCTGCGCCACGATCAGGTCGGGGAAGTTGAACACCGCGCTGCGGGCGACATAGTCGGCCTGCAGCCGGTCGGCATACAGGGCGGCCAGATAGGTGCGCGGCTGGTCGGTGGCGATGGCTTGAACCAGGGCGAACAGCCGGTCGGCCGGCAATGGATAGGAAGGAGTTACGATGTCAGGCGGCGGCCGGAAGCCCTCGGGCGCGGCGAGCGCGGTGTTCGGGCTAGCGGGCCTGACGATCTGACTGGGGTCGGTGGGCGGGGGCGTCGGCAGTCCGTCCGCCGCCGCGAAACCGCATGCGGGGAAGATCAGGCCGATCAGCCAGGCGATCGGGTTCATCTGGCAGGAGCAGGCGACATCACGTTTGTGATGCCTGGAAAACAGGCATGCGGCAAGAGATTTGCCGCCGCTTCTGCTTGCCCTGCCTTGTCCGCCTGCTCGGCTTCCGGTTGACGGTACGCATGAGAAATCCTGAAAGTTGACCTAGCAGAGCAGCGACAAGCACTCTAACGGTCAATGTATCTTAGCAGATCTCGTGGGCGTGCGTCCGTGGCCGGCTCGTTGATAATCTGCCATCTATCAATTCGACGCTGCCGCGGGATCAGCCAGGAAGCAGATAATCGTCGGTATATTCACCTCGGGAAACCTTCACGGTTACGTCGTCTTCGGTGCCGCATACGAGGTCTTCGGAGCCAGCAACGCGCCCAGGTTCGGCGAGATCGTCCAGACGCTGCGCGAAGTCGGCGGCCTGATCTTGCCGCAGGCGCCAAATGAAGGTTTTATCCGCCGATTGCCGCACGCCGGCGCGCCCCGGTGCGGCGGTCAGCCGGATATCAGGCCCGGCCACTTGGCAGAAACGCAGATTGGCGAACGCCACGTCGGCACCGTCCCGGGCGAAGCGGCGCAGGACGCCGCCGAGTGCCCGGCAGTCCTCGGCTTCGCCTAGCATCAGGATCATCGGGTTGAAGTCACTGGGCAGAAAGCCGATGCGCATCATGCGACCGCGTCCACGTCGGTCGCGTGGCAAAGTTCCTCCTTCCCGGCCTGGTCGCCGGACAGCAGCCTGACGCGCAGCCATTCACCGTCGCCCATGTTTTCGATCACCTCGGCAGTCAGGCCGCCGGCGATAAGCAGTTTCGTACCGACCGCGACATCGGTGAGGACAAGCATTCGGAAAACTCCCTCAGAACAGGATACTCAAGTTTTTCGCCAACAGGACGTTTTGCTCTAGGATCATTTCCCGTCGCGCGATCAGCCATGAGTCGCCGTGCTGGCGCAGCGTGTCGGTACGGCGTCCGACGAAGGTGTTTGTTTCATATTCCACGCGGTTCTGGTAGACCAGGAAGCGGCAGCCGACGACCACCCGCGCGGGCGCATCGGCGGACGGAGACACTTCCAGCAGCCGGACGTTGCTGACCATGTGGGTGACCCTGGACAGCGGTTCCTCGGCGTAGTGAACGCCGGTCAAGATCTGCTCGACGCGCTTGCCAAGGGTCCATTTGTCCTCGTCGAACCAGGAGATGCCTTCCCCCTGCCGGGTATTTTCCTTCTCCGCGTGCTGGCCGAATTTTACGTTGCGGCGGATCGGCATGAAGTAGACCAGATCCTCAGCGAGCAGGTCGAGCCATTCGCGGAACATCCGCTGGTCGAGCAGGTCCGCCTCCATGTAAAGGAAGTCCTCGACGTCCTGCTTCAAGGCATACCAGGAAGGTGGCCGAGGCGGGGTCATTCCGCGGCCTGCCGCTGGGGTTCGCCGTGGTGCAGCAGAGAGTCCCAACCAGCACCCTGAAGATAGCGCGCATACACCCGGTAGTAGTTGCGTGCGTTCTGTTCGGTGATCTGCAAACTGACATCGCCGGGCAGCGGGTCGTTGCGTTTGTAAGCCCCCATCGACTGCTGGTAGTTGAACTTGTAGCGGCGGGCGATCGTGCCGGTGCTCGCCTTCGTCGCATACAGCCAGTTCTCCATATCGTCCTGTTCGGTCATCCCGGCTGGGCCGGAATAGCGCATGTAAAAGCGCCGCAGCACGTCCTTGACCTCGGCCGGTGCGTCGGCATCCACCAGGAAGAAGCGCCAGGCTTCGGTCTCGGTCGGGCTGTGCGGATGCCATATGCACAGCGCGCGCGGCTGGCGTCCGTGATAGGAGGTGTTCGGAAACAGATTGCCAACGAAGGGCATCAGCCGCGCCTTGTCACCGAGGCGATTCTTGCGCTCGTTGAAGCAATGCCGGAAGTATTCATCAACGATCGGATACTGCATATAAGACGGCTGATAGTCGAAGCCTTCAGGCATCCAGACACTGTGCATGCCGTGGCCTTGCGGGAAGCTGACCCAGACGTGCTGGCCCTTGTTGTACTCGTTGTCGCGCCGCCCGGTTTGCCCGGCCCGGGCGCTGGGACCGATGCCGATTATATCGACTGAGCGGTGCGATGGATTGTGGTAGGTGTCGCCGAGAAAATTTTCAGCGGCGAACTTCCAGTTGGTGGGCAGGATCCATTTGTGGACGCCGATCACCTCCGACCCGCCGGGCCTGCCGTCGCGGTGGTCGAGCACCTGATCCAGATGGTCTACCGCCGCGCCAAGATAGGTCATGAAGTCTGGCGCGTCCGGATCCCAGGAAGCCCAAACGGTGCCTTTATAGCAGTGCAGTTTCGGCACCTCGATCAGCGACCATTCCGAACGGTCGAGGTTGCCCTCATACAGCACGCGATAGAGCGGGACGCCCTGCAGCTTGCCGTCGGTCGTGTAGCTCCAGGAGTGATACGGGCAGACGAACAATGATGTGTTGCCCGATTCGTAGCGGCAAACCTTCATCCCGCGATGCCGGCAGGAATTCAGGAAGACATGCACCGCGCCCGTAGTATCGCGGCAAAGGATGACGGACTCCCCGCCCATGCGCGACACAAAAAAATCGCCGGGGTTGGGGATCTGGCTTTCATGGCCAACGAACAGCCAGGCGCGGGTGAAGAGTTTCTCCAATTCCCCCTGGTAAAGATCAGGCGAGACGAAGATGTCCCGGCTAATCATACCG
>DASYBP010000352.1:0-2987 GCA_036500715.1 Rhodopila sp. | reverse complement strand
CACTTAAGGCAGTTTCGCCATCGAGGCAACGGCACGGCGTGGTCACCGGCCATAAGATCGGCTGAAGCAACGTCTGCGTCTCTGCTAGTTTGTTCTGACGACGAAACAACCGGGCGCTTGTAGCAGCATGCAGTTCCCAGGACAGTATTTTTCGGTCGGCTTAGTGTCCGTCCGGGAGCTTTGCGAGTCTTTAGAATCGGTTAGCACAGGGGGCTTGAACGCATTGAATTGCCTATGATTCACTTCTGGCATCGATTCGCGAGGTGCCCGATGTGGACTGCTGAGAACCGTCCCCGGTACAACCGGGACAAGTTGCGTTACCCCTGCGACCTGACCGATGCCGAGTGGGCTGAGGTCGAACCGCTGATCCCTCCGGCCAAACGAGGAGGCCGACGCCGGGAAGTCGATGTCCGAGAAGTGCTCAACGGCATTATGTATGTCCTGAGCACCGGCTGCGGTTGGCGCTATATTCCGAAGGACCTGCCCCCGCGTAGCACCGTGCATGACTACTTCCAACGCTGGGACTACGACGGAACGCTGCAGAAAATCCATTACGCGCTCTACCAAAAATGTCGCGAGCTGGTGGCTCGGCAGGCTACTCCGACGGCCTGCATCATCGACAGCCAGAGCGTGAAGAGCGCCGAAAAAGGGGGGCCTGCATCGATCCGAAGGGCTACGACGCAGGCAAGAAAATCAGTGGCAAAAAACGCCATATCCTGGTCGATACAGAGGGCTTGCTGATCCATGCCGTTGTGCACGCCGCCGACATTCAGGATCGCGATGGCGGGGTTCTCGTCATGGCGACGCTGTTCGGCCTCTACCCGTTCCTGAACAAGCTCTACGCTGATGCCGGATACCAGGGACAGAAGTTCCGTCAGGCTCTGGCCAAGGCGCTTCCTCAGCTTTCGGTCGAAATCGTCAAACGCTCAGATGCGGCAAAGGGCTTCACGGTCTTGCCGAAACGCTGGGTGGTGGAACGGACGCTCGCTTGGCTCAACCGATGCCGTCGCCTGTCGAAGGATTTCGAGAATCTGAACCGCTCGGCTCTGACGTTTCTCAATTTGGCATCGATCCGGCTCATGCTGCGCAAGCTCTGTAATCCAGCATGAGACTTTCCGGACGGACTCTCAGCTCGACTTTCCGCATTTCAGGCGGCGAGGCATAGAGTCTCCACGAATCGATTTAGCAAATCGAGGGGTATTACGACGCTGTTGTTGTTCGACCGGGACATGGAAAAATCCTTTGGTGACCATAGAGCGCGTCGGACGGCGGCGATTGCGTCACTGAAGGTCGGCCGGCGTTTATTGTACCAGGCCGCCGGATGGGGGCGAACCGCGGTGGTGGATGTCTGCATCAGTCCATGAGCCCAGACGGTCACCAGCGAATAGAGCCCCAGCAGCACCGGGGTCGTGCGCAGGATGGCCAGATCCGACCATTGCCGCTGCGTCTCGACGCCGAGATACTCGCGGACCTCCTGGAACGTTGTCTCGATGCGCCAACGCAGCACAAAGCGTTTGAGGATCGCGGTCGGTTCAAGTGTGAGATCGGTGCAAAGAAACGCCTGTGGATCGCGTTGACCGGACGGGTCGCGCACCAGAACCCAGCGGATTGCGCCCGGGGGCGCGCCGCTGCGGTACCACACGGCGGTGTCGGAGACGTATTCCAGCTTGCGGGTCTGCCCGCCGTACCATTCGCTCAGCAGGACGGATGTCCAGACGGTCTTGGGATCGGCCAGCACGGCACTGAGTTTGGGCCGGCGTTTGCCTTTCAGGGGTGGTCGGCCTTTCCGGCCTGGCCGGCGTTGCGCAGCCGGTTCGAACAGGCTGGCATCCAGGCGCAGTCTGGTAATCAGGCAGACGTGCCGGCGCACCACCGCGATCAGGTCCAGCGCCGAGAAGCTGCTGTCGGCAACGACGACCAGGCGGCGACTGGGCAGCCAGCGTTTGCTTTGCACGATCGCCTGCCGAGCCCAGTCGGTCAGGGTCTTGTGCTGCCGGCCTTGCGCTTCGCTCCAACGGGCCGAGGGCGCCAACACGGTCAGGAAAGGCAACGCCCAGCACCGCCCTGCAAACGGAACAGGAAGCATCACCGCCAGCGAAAGCCAGCGCAAACCGCTGGTTTTGACGAACTGACCCTGTGACGACCGCACGGCATCACGATAGATCCCGCGTGCCTTGATCTTGCCGCCCCAGCGCCGCTCGATGGTGTCGTCGATGCCGATCACCACCTCGCCGTCCGGCGCCAGCACGGTAAGCAGATGAAGCAGCAATCGGCGCGCCACGTCGCGGGCATCCCAGCGCGCCCGGTTGAGCACTTCATGATAGCGGCCGAAGCCGGGCTGGCCGGCCAATCCCATGACGCGCAGCGCCTGGGTGACGGTGCGCTTGCCCGGCGCCAGGATGGCGCCGCAGACCAGCACCAGGATGTGGTTCCAGACCGGCGCGGTGAAGCACGGGCGGAAAATCGCCAGCCATGATGCCAGGATTGACGGCGCTGCTGGCTGCAAGGCGACGGATTCGGTGTGGTTGTGTCTCATCGAATCGGTAGAATCGAGTCGACCCTCTCGCGCAAGAGTCCGTCGCGACATCTGACCATGGCATCGCCTATGCTCCGACCATGGACGATCCGGTCATCCAAAGTATCGAGCGCTTCCGCTGTGCCAGAGGTGCCTTGTTCGCGGAACGCCGAAACCGGGGTTACACGCTTTACAGTGCCAACTCCGGCGCACCGGTCGCTCGCTTGCGGCCGGCCGGCACAGGCGGCAGCTTCGAAGTTCTCTACTGGTCGCTGTGGAAGAACCGATGGGCCTCTACGGGTCCGTTCGGACGAACCGTCCTACCGATCAGTGAGGCCCTACGCTTCATCGCCTATGAGGATATCTTCTGGGTCATGACGTGACACGGGCCGGACGAAATGCGGAAAGTCGAGCTGAGGTTTCCTGTTGGTTGTGTCGCAGCCTTCAACCCTATCTCGATCAGCCGGCGGAT
>DASYBP010000351.1:0-6836 GCA_036500715.1 Rhodopila sp. | reverse complement strand
CCTTCGATGCGCATCGCGGCGGTGCCGCGGCGGCCGCCCAGGAGCACGTCGACGATGGAGTAGATCATCGCCGAGTCGATGACCATAAGTCCCTGATTGTCCCATTCCTCGGCCTTGAACACGGCCAGCATGGCGGGCAGCGGGATCGAGTTCAGATAGTCGCCGAACCGCAGCGACAGGATGTTGTCGATGCCCACTTCGACGTTGTCGGAGGTGAAATTGCGCAGGCTGGTGGACATGATGCGGACCAGCCGATCAAAGACGATCTCCAGCATCGGCAGGCGCTCGTAGGACACGAGGCCGGAGCTGATGATCTTTTGCATGCCAGTGCGGGCTTCGCCGTCCGCGGGGCCGTTGTCGAAACCCAGCAGGTTGTCGATTTCGGCCTGGTTCAGCACCCGCGCGGCCTGCACGCCATCGACCGAGCCCTCGGCCTCGGCGTCGGTTTCAGCGCCCCATGCGGCGGCCAGATCTTCTTCGGATTGTTCGTTGGTTTCGCTCATTGTACCAGCATCTGGGTAAACAGCACGTCGCTGACCTTGGCTGGCGCCACCGCCGCATTCGCGCGCACCAGCAGTTCTTCCCGCAGCCGGTAGGTTCCGGCGGAGCCGCGCAATTCCTCGGGCCGCATCTCGCGCAGATAGGTCTGCATCACGTCCTGGAGGCGTGGCAGCGCCGCTCGCACTTTTTCCAGGTCCTCGGGTTTAGGAATCTCGACCCTGGCGCTCAACTTGATGTAGGCGGGCTTATGCAGATTGTTATTCAGGTTGGCGATCATTTCGGGAATATCAAGGTAGCTTGGCGGCACCTGTTTGACCACTTCGGCAGCTTTATCGTCATGCTTTTCCATGCCCAGCATGCGCGGCAGAATGCCGGTGAACCAGAGTCCGGCCGCCGCCAGCAGCAGCACCACCGGCACGGCGATCAGGATAAGCTTGCCCTTGCCGCCCTTCTTGGCCGCCTTTTCGTTGCTGTCTTCGGTTGCGGGCGGCTGCGGCGAACTCATAGCGGAAAGGGTGACACAGAACAGTTAATGAAAGATTGACGCAGCGCGTTTGACTGCTGGGTTCGCCGCGGGCCGCAGCCGCCGGCAAGTATTGCCGAGCGGTAGATGGTGCCGGGTCGCTGGCGGTCGATGGGCACGATTCTGCGCGCCGGCGCGGCGGAGAACCGTGGCCAGGCCCGATGGCATGACCCTTGCTGGAACGCAGCCGAGACCACGTGGGTGACGCCTTATGGATATCACGACTGCACTCGCCGCGTCGCGCCTGATCGCGCAGCAGCGGGCGATGGACATCACGGCGAACAACATCGCCAACGCCAACACACCGGGCTATCGCACGGAGCGTGTCCAGTTCGGCGACTTTATCGACGACCAGTCAGGCGCGGCGTCGGCGCCGGGCGTGAAGAGCATCAGCTATACGCAGGATCGCGCGACCTATCGCGAGGCTCAGCCGGGCTCGATCACCCACACCGGCAATCCATTCGATCTGGCGCTGACCGGCGATGGTTACTTCACCGTCAACACCAAGAACGGTCCGCGGCTGACGCGGGACGGACGCTTCGGCCCGATGCCGGATGGCACGCTGGCCGACAGCGGCGGCAATGCGGTGTTGGACACCAACGGCAAGCCGATCCAGATCCCGCCGACCGATACGCAGGTCAGCATCGCGGGCGACGGTTCGGTGTCCACGGAGAGCGGACCGGTCGGCAAGATCGGCGTCGTCACAGCCGACCCGATGAAGCTGCGCGCGGAAGGCGGCACCAATTTCGTATCGGATGCACCGACCTCACCGGTTGCCACGCCGGGCGTCGTGCAGGGCGCGATGGAGGAATCCAATGTCCAGCCGGTGCTGGAGGTGACCCGGATGATGGACAACGAGCGTCAGTTCCAGTTCGTTACACAGCTTGTACAGGCCGAGAGCGACCGCCAGCAGAACAGCATCGACAAACTGCTGCCGCCCGGATCGGGCGGATAGGACCGGTCCGATGCCGGCTCGTGACAAAATGCCACAGGAGACCAATTGATGCGTTCGCTCGATATCGCCGGCACCGGGATGCAGGCCCAGCAGACCAATGTCGAAGTCGTTTCCAACAACATTGCGAACATGACTACCACGGGCTTCAAGCGCAAGCGGCCCGAGTTCCAGGACCTGATCTATCAAAATCTGCGCCGAGTCGGTTCCAACAGCTCTGACAGCGGCACTGTGGTGCCGGCCGGCGCGCAGGTCGGCTTGGGCGTGAAGACCGCGGCAATCTACCCGATCAATGAACAGGGCAATTTGCAGCAAACCTCCAACACGCTGGACCTGGCGATCCAGGGCAACGGATACTTCCAGGTAACCTTACCGGATGGAGAAACCGCCTATACACGTGATGGGACGTTTGCCCTAGGAGCCGATGGCACCATTGTCACGGCCGATGGGTATACGGTGCAGCCGGGGCTGCAGATCCCCTCCGCCGCCACCGGGGTGACGATCAACACCTCGGGCCAGGTGCAGGTGACTCTGCAGGGTCAGACGGCGCCACAAACCATCGGCCAGTTGCAACTCGCGACGTTTCCTAACGCCGCAGGGCTGGATGCACAGGGCGGCAACCTGCTCCTGCAGACGGCGGCCTCCGGCGCGCCGGTCACCGGCAGCCCTGGCGTCACGGGCTTCGGCTCGGTCGAACAGGGCTTCATCGAAACCTCGAACGTCAATGTCGTGTCGGAGATCACCAACCTGATCACGGCCCAGCGCGCCTACGAGATGAACAGCAAGGTCATCACCTCCAGTGATGAGATGCTGTCTACGCTGACCAACCTGCGGTAGTGCTGTGCGTTTCCTTGCTCTTTTGCTTGGTCTGCTGATCTGCGGCCAGGCTCACGCCGCGTCCCTGCGCAGCATGACGACATTGCACGGACCCAATGTCTATCTGCGGGACCTGTTCGACGATGCCGGGGTGAACGCCGATCGTGTGCTGGGACCCGGTCCGGAGCCGGGCGGGCGGATAATTGTCGAAGCCGCACAGCTCAATTTCATCGCTCGGCAGTACAGCGTCGCCTGGCGGTCGGTTTCGCGTGCCGACCGTGCGGTGCTGGAGTGGCCGGGGCGTCCGCTGCGGAAGGAAGAGGCGATCGAAGCGGTGCGGCTGGCGATCACCGCCAGTGGGGCGCCCGAGACCATGGAGATCGATCTGCCGGGGTTCACGCCGCCGATTGTTCCGGTCGAGGCGACGCCTGTCCCTACCGTGTCGCAGCTCGAATATGACCACGACACCGGACGCTTTACCGCCGCCCTGACGGTGACCGCCGAAGGCATGAACCCGATCGACACGAGGGTCAGCGGCCGCGCCGACGAGGTCGTGGAAGCACCCGTGGCCCTGACGCGCCTGTTGCCGGAGACGGTGCTACGGGCGGACGACATCCACATCGCGCATGTGCGCGCAACGGCGCTGCCGAGCGAGGTGGCCCGTTCGGTGGATCAGATCGTCGGCATGCAGCTGCGCCGACCGGTGGCGGCGGGTCAGCCGCTGCGTCTGGCCGACCTGATGCGGCCGCCGCTTGTGCAACGCGGCGCGACAGTGCAGATCGAGCTCTCCGCCGCCGGCCTATCCGTCACGGGCCAGGCGGTCGCGCTGGATGCCGGCGCCGAGGGGGAGAAAGTCCGCATCCAGAATCTGACCTCCCACGCGTTCCTGTTCGCTCAGGTCATTGGGCCGGGCCAGGTCCGGGTGACACCGGAATCGCCGCCGGCACTGCCCACTGCGCCGGCACGCTTTGACCGGCGGACCGAACAGTGAGGGTCGGGGTATTGGTCTGGCTGGCGGTTGCCGTGTCACTGGCCGGGTGCGGCTCGCTGGAACGGTTGTCGGAGGTCGGACGCGACCCGCCGATGACGCCGACCGCGGACCCGACCAAGGATCCGAAATGGCGGCCGCTGACGATGCCCATGCCGGCGGCGCAACCCTCCCCGAACGAGGCGAACGCGCTGTGGCGGTCCGGTTCGCGGGCGTTCTTCAAGGATCAGCGGGCGGCCCAGGTGGGTGACATCGTCACCGTCCTGGTCAACATGAATGACACGGCCAACCTAAAGAACGTAACATCGGCGGTTAAAACTGGACAGGAGTCCGGCGGAATCCCGAACTTCTTCGGCCTGGAGGCGATCCTGCCGAAAGCGATCAATCCTGCATCGCTGGTATCGGCGAGCAGCACGACCAGCAACGTCGGCACCGGGCAGATCCAACGCAACGAGGCGGTAACGCTGCGATTGGCCGGGATCGTGACCCAGGTGCTGCCCAACGGCAACCTGGTGGTCGCGGCCTCGCAGGAATTCATGGTCAACAGCGAATTGCGTGAGCTGCGGGTCACCGGGGTGATCCGGCCGCAGGACATCGCGTCCGACAACACTGTCGCGCACGACCGCATGGCCGAGGCGCGTATCGCCTATGGCGGTAAGGGCCAGTTGACGGATCTGCAGCGCGCCCGGTGGGGCCAGCAGATGATGGATATTTTGATGCCGTTCTAGGCGTGAGTTACGCCGGAGCGTGACCGGTAGCCACGCCGCGGGGCTCTGCCGCGGCGTGGCCGAGCACAAGTGCCTACTTCGGGGTCTCTCCGGTCGCCGGCGCCGCACCGGTCTGCCGCTTGGCGTGCAGGATCTGGCCGCGGATCTCGCCGCCCGGGCTGGCTGCGGTATGCACATTCACATACAGCTTCTTGGACCGCAGCATCTTGGCCTGATCGTCGGTCATTGTAATGGAACCCGTCACCGGGCTGGTGGGATTCTTGTCCCCGAGTGGGGCCACGACACCGGCGGTCTGGCTGCGAGTTGCCGGGCCATGGATATGGGCCGCGGTGGCCGGACCACTCAGGTCGTCGAAGGTCAGCGTGTAGTCGAAAACCTTGCTCTGCGTATCGAATGTGGCGTCCAGCTTGCCCTTGCCCTTGCTATCGGTCTTCGGAACCTCGAAACGGCCGCTCAGGTGCGCGGTATAATTGACGGTAGCCGCCGAGGCTGCCGAAACGAAGGCCGCGCCGAGGGCGGCGGCGAGCAAAAATCTACGGAACATCATGATTCCCCATAAGAAGGTGGCGCTCGGACGAGCGATCCGAACGGTAGCGGCTTGTGGGAAGCCGCTACTGGCGCCACCCTATCGCACGAAGCCAAGGATGCCACCATGCCTGCAACCGGGTCCCCACCTGGAGCCTTTGGGAGGCCCCTGCCGGTCGGACCAGAGGTCGACACAACGCCGCGCGCGCTGCCCGCGCGGATCCCGATGCGCGGCCACTACGTGGCGCTGGAGCCCTTGCACCGGCGCCATGTCGCGGAACTCTGGAACGCGGCGCAGGGGGCCGACGAAAGCTGGACCTATCTGAGCATCGGACCGTTTGCCTCGGCGGACGCGATGGGGCGCACCGTGATGGATCTCGCATCGAAGCACGACCCGATGATGTGGGCGGCACGTCCGGTGAGCATCGGCGTCGTGTCCGGATGGCTGGCATTGATGGACATCCAGCCACAACATGCGGCGATCGAATTGGGCAACATCTGGTTTGGCCCGCGTATGCAGCGAACGCGGGCGGCGACCGAGGCGATCTTTCTGCTGCTGAAGCTGGCCGCGGACGATCTGGGGTACCGCCGGCTGGTATGGAAGTGCAATGCGCTGAACGCACCGTCGAAGCGGGCCGCGGAGCGTCTTGGCTTCACCTACGAGGGCCGCCACCGCATGCACATGCTGATCAAGGGACGACAGCGCGACACGGACTGGTACAGCATTGTCGGCGATGAGTGGCCGCGTTGCCGGGATGCGCTGCTGGCGTGGCTCGATCCGGCCAACTTTGCCGCCGACGGCACCGCCCGGCACGGCCTGGCCGAGTTGCGAGGTCATGGCGGATGAGTGGGACCAGCCTGCTGCCGTGGCGTCGGCCTCGCCTCAACGTGATCGTTCTGCACGGCACCATCGCCGCGCGCGTCGGCATGCTGAACGCTGACTCGGTCCGTCCGCTGATCGAGAAAGGCTTTTCGTCGGGCGGGCGTCCCGTGATCCTCGACATCGAAAGCCCTGGCGGATCGCCGGTGCAGTCCGACCTGATCGCCGGCATGATCCGCAGCCACGCCGAGAAGTCGGGCGCGCGGGTCCACGCGGTGATCCGGGAGGTCGGCGCATCCGGCGGCTACTGGATCGCTTGCGCGGCCGACGAGATCCATGCCAACCCGATGAGCATTGTCGGCTCGATCGGCGTGGTCGGCGGCGGCTTCGGTTTTCCCGATCTGCTGGGGCGGCTGGGGATCGAACGCCGCGTCTATACGGCCGGCAGCAACAAGGTGCGCCTCGACCCGTTCAGCCCCGAGAAGCCGGAGGACGTGGCCTTCGCCAAGGACCTGATGGAGAAGCTGCACGTCCGCTTTAAGGACTGGGTACGCGCGCGCCGCGGCCGGCGGCTGAAGGCGCCGGATGAGGAGCTGTTTGATGGCGGCTACATGCTGGGCGAGCAGGCGCTGGCGATTGGCCTGATCGACGGGCTTTCGACAGTGGAGGAACTCGTGCAGCAACTCGGCGGCGACCGAGCGCGACCGCGGCGGATCGCCCCGAAACGGTCGCGGCTGGCGCTTCGCCTGCCGCGGCTGGCGCTTGACACGGTGTTGGATGCGCTTGAGGACAGGGCCTGGCGTATCAATTTGCGCTAGCTAGTGAGACTGCGTCGCATCGACGTGGTGCGGTACGGCTGGAATATGTTCGACCGGCGCATGCAGCACGAGATCTTTGGTTCTGTCGCAAATTTTCCGGACAGCCAAGATCGCTTCGAGAGGCGAGGATTGGTTTATGCCGCCAGCGAATAGAACTGCTGGGCC
>DASYBP010000350.1:0-5320 GCA_036500715.1 Rhodopila sp. | reverse complement strand
GCAAAACTGTTCAGCGGCGCGGCGACGGCGTTCGGTGCCGAACCCAATACACAGGTGAGCTTCGTGGATGCCGCTTTCCCGGGCATGCTGCCGGTGGTGAATGCCGAGTGCGTGGCGCAGGCGGTGCGCACCGGCCTGGGGCTGAACGCGCATATCAACGTCGTCAGCCGTTTCGATCGGAAGAACTATTTCTACGCCGATCTGCCCGCAGGGTACCAGATCAGCCAGTACGAACATCCCATTGTCGGAACGGGTGAGATCGAGGTCGAGCTTTCCGACGGGTCTACCAGGACGATTGGCATCACCCGCCTGCACTTGGAACAGGACGCCGGCAAGTCAATCCATGACCAGCATCCGACCAAGTCGTTGATTGACCTCAACCGGGCTGGCGTCGCGCTGATGGAGATCGTTTCTGATCCGGATATTCGGAGTCCGGAGGAAGCCGGTGCCTACCTCCGCAAGCTGCGGTCGATCCTGCGCTACCTTGGCACCTGCGACGGCAACATGGAGGAGGGGTCGCTGCGCGCCGACGTCAACGTGTCGGTGCGCAAGCATGGCGAGCCGTACCGCACGCGGTGTGAGGTGAAGAACGTCAACTCGATCCGCTTCGTCATGCAGGCGGTGGAGGCGGAAGCGCGGCGACAGGTGGAGGTCTGGGAGTCAGGCGGGACGGTGATCCAGGAGACCCGTCTGTTCGACAGCGGGCGCGGTGTCACACGATCGATGCGATCGAAAGAGGACGCGCACGATTATCGTTACTTTCCGGACCCAGATTTGCTGCCGCTGGTACTGGAGGAAGATTGGGTCGCAGCCCTGAAAGCTTCGCTGCCCGAACTGCCTGACGCCAAGCGCGCTCGATTTATACAAATGTATGGACTGACGCCATACGATGCGTCTGTGCTGGTGGCGGAAAAGGCGACCGCCGACTTCTACGAGACGGTTGCCAAGGGGCGTGATCCGAAGATCGCGGCGAACTGGGTGACCGGCGATTTCTTTGCCGCGGTGAACCGCCTGGGGCGATCGATCGAGGATCCGCCAGTGACCGCCGTCGCGCTGGGCGGGCTGCTGGATCTGCTGGCCGACAACACGATCAATGGCCGCATCGCTAAGGATGTGTTCGAGGCGATGGTGGAAGGCGGCAAGGATGCCGCAACTATTGTCGATGAGAAAGGACTGCGTCAGGTCACCGATACCGGCGCGATTGATACCGCAGTGGATCGCATCCTGGCGGCCAATCCGGACAAGGTAGCAGAATACCGCTCAGGCAAGGATAAGTTGTTCGGGTTCTTTGTCGGTCAGACCATGAAGGCGATGGCGGGGAAGGGGAATCCGGCGCTGATCAACGAGACGCTGAAACGGCGGCTGGCTGCCGAGGATGCCTGAGCGCGGGCATACTACGCGAGATGCAGGCCCTTGACCCTTGACCGCATCGGTTTCAACGCCACGATCGCCAGCACCGCGGTCAGCAGGTCCGCCGCGATCGCGACGCCGAACACCGAGGTCCAGGTCCCGGTCGCCGCGTGCAGCAGCGAGGCCATCGGGCCGCCAAAGATTGCCCCGATCCCCTGGGCCATGTAAAGACACCCGTAGTTGCGGGTCGCGTTCCGGGTACCGAATGTGTCCGTCAGTGTCGAGGGAAACAGCGAGAAGATCTCGCCCCAGCCGAAGAACACCGCGCCAGACAACAGCACGAACAGCACGGGATCGGAGCGCGTCGCCAACCATAGCGCCATCGCCACGCCCTCCAGCCCGAAGGCCAGGCACATGGTGTTCTCTCGCCCGATCTGATCGGACACCCAGCCGAAGAAGGGGCGGGTCAGGCCGTTGGTGAAGCGATCAATCGTCAGCGCCAGGGGCAGGGCGGCGAGGCCCCAGACCACCGCCCTTGTGATGCCGAAATCGCCGGCGAAGGTCGCCATTTGCGAGGTGACCATCAGACCTGAGGTCGACATCAGCGTCATCATCACGAACATCAGCCAGAAGATCGGCGTTCGCAGCATCGCGCCGGTCGACACGCCATGTGCGTCGGACGGCGCGGCAGCGGAGAGTGGTGCTGGCTTCAGTCCGAGCGCTGCGACCAGGCCAATCAGCCCGAAGATCGCGCCAAACTGCAGCAGCGTCATCTGATAGCCCACCGCCGCCAACGAGTTCGCGATCGGAATCGTCGTGACGATCGCTCCCATCCCGTAACCGGCCGCGACGACGCCCGCGGCGAAACCTCGGCGATCGGGGAACCAGCCAACCATCTGGCCGACCACGCCGACGTAGACGATGCCGGTGCCGAGGCCGCCGATCAGGCCGTAGGTCAGGTACAGCATGGTCAGTGACGAGGCGTACGAGGCGAATACCCAGGAGAGGCCGGAGAGCAGGCCGCCGGCGCCGATCAGCAGCTTGGGACCGAATTTGTCCACCATCCAGCCCTGGAACGGCGAGAAAAAGGTCTGCAGCACGATCAGCAGCGAGAACGTCACCTGCAGCGCCGCCGGCGTCACATCTAGCGCCGAACCGAGCGGCCTGGTGAAAAGTGTCCAGACATATTGCGGGCTGGAGATCGCCATCATGCAGATCAAGCCGAGACCGAGTTGCCCCCAGCGGACAGCATTGGTGTCCGAAATAGAAGGGAGGGAGGCGACGGTCTCGGTCATGCGGCTCTGCCCTTCTTATTGACCGCCCGTTCCAAGCAAACCGCACGCCAAGGCTGGGGACCAGGACTGCCGGTCGGGACTGGCCGGTGGGGACTGGCCCGTGGGGACTGGCTCCTGACCCGCATCAAGGCCGCGCGACGGTCCAGACGCACGCGCGACATGGCTGACGAGATTTTCGCCACCCGGTAGTCGGCTCAGCCTGGCCAAATCGCCACCAAAGCCAGGGGCGTCTGCCACGTTTTCAGTCGATCGCGAAACTGGTTCCGCAGCCGCAGGCAGATTTCGCGTTCGGGTTTCGCACCGCGAAGTGGCTGCCCATCAGTTCGTCGGTGTAGTCCAGCTCCGATCCGGTTAACAGGTCGAGGCTGACAGCATCGACGACCACGCGGGCCGGACCGCGCTTGATGACCAGATCGTCGGGCTGGGTCTGCCGATCAAGCTCGAAGCGATACTGAAAACCGCTGCATCCGCCGGCCAGAACGGCGACGCGCAAGGCGGTTTCGGCGGCCTGATCCGTCTCGGCGACGATCTCGGCAATCCGGGCGGCGGCCCGATCGGTCACGGCGAACTGTTCCATAGTGACGAAGATAGGCGCTTCCGCACCAAAATTGAAGCGGTCGCAGCGATTGAAGCGCAAGGGGTCAGGGTGTATCCGCGTGAGAATGTTCGCGCGTCCCCCGCCGGCCGCCTACGCCGTCTGCGCCGCCACCGCGCGTGGGCGCCTGCATGATGAGCCGGAGTCGGCGACGCGATCTCCCTGGCAGCGCGACCGCGACCGCATCATCCACAGTTCCGCCTTCCGAAAACTGCAATACAAGACCCAGGTCTTCGTGAACCATGAGGGCGATTTCTACCGCACCCGGCTGACCCACAGTATCGAGGTGGCGCAGGTGGCGCGTTCGATCGCCCGCGCGCTGGGTCTCGATGAGGACCTGACCGAAGCACTGGCGCTAGCGCATGATCTGGGTCATCCGCCGTTTGGTCATGCCGGCGAGGAAGCGCTGAATGTCGCGATGAAACCCTTTGGGGGGTTCGACCACAACGCGCAGAGCCTGCGGATCGTCACTCTGCTAGAAAGCCGCTACGCCAGCTGGGATGGTCTGAATCTGACCTGGGAGACGCTGGAGGGCCTGGTCAAGCACAACGGCCCGCTGCGCAACGCCGCCCCGTACATCGCCGACTATAACGACCGCTATAAGCTCGATTTGCACACCCAACCCAGCGCCGAGGCGCAGGTTGCCGCAATCGCTGACGACGTGGCTTACCACTCACACGATCTCGACGACGGCTTGCGGGCTCGGCTATTTGCGGTGGACGACTTGCAGCACCTGCCGGTGGTGGGTGCCTCGCTGGCGGCGGCGCGGATTTCCAGTCTGGATGTGCCGCCGCCGCGGCTGCGCCACGAGATGTTGCGCCGGGTGATCAACGCCATGGTCTCCGACCTGCTGGAGGAGAGCAGCAAGCGGCTGGCGAAGCTTGCCCCGGCCAGCGCGGACGCAGTGCGGCGGCACAAGCAGCGGGTCATCAGTTTCAGCCCTGCGATGGCCGACGCCAACCAGGCGATCAAGGATTTCCTGTTCGGGCGCATGTACCGCCACTGGCGGGTCAACCGCATGTCGGCGAAGGCGAAGCGTCTGATCGAGGAGCTGTTTCGCCTGCTGCACGCCGATCCCACGCTGCTGCCTGACGACTGGCGCGCCAGGGCCGGGGAGGGCGGGACGCAACGCTCTGCCACCACGGTAGGCGATTATGTGGCCGGAATGACCGACCGGTATGCGATGGATGAGTACCGCCGGCTGACTGATATCAGTGCGAACGGGTAGCTGAGTGCTCGCGTCGCTCCGCGATACCTAATCGGCGTGCCCACCCGGGTAGGATGGGAGCTGCCACAAGGCGCCGGCCGAACCCCAAAGAGCGGCAACACGATGGGCGACCGGGCGCAGCGCGAAATCGGCTGCGGTCACTGCGAGTGCCAACCATAGGTTCTGGGCCAGCGTCGCGACGACAAGGAACAACCCAGCCGCCTCGATCATCTTGCGCCGGACGGCAACCCAGAGGTTCTCGCGCTGTGCAGAACCCGGCTTGCCGACCAGGCGGAGCATTCTGGCGCCGAGGACATTGTCGTTCGCCTGTTTCGGCGGATTTGGCTCGACCGTGCCGAGTGCCACGGTCTGGTTGGTCATGCGGTCAATCAAGATAAAGGAGCCGAGGTCTCGATCGCGGCTATAGATCGTGGCAACGATGGCCTTGTCGAGCCGCAGATCGACAACCCCGATCCCGTTCATCGCCAGCGCGTCGGTTGGCCGGTCCTGGAAGCTGTGGATGTCGACTGCGTGGCGCAGCGTGACAACCTCGGCGTTGGCTTCCGCCGTCCCCAGCTTCAAGGCAAAACTCTGACCCGGACTCAGCGGCTGCTCGCCCATCCACAGCAACCGGACGGTCATCGCCTTGTGGCCCCGCATTGTCGAGGTCTCGTGCACGATGACGTCGCCGCGCGATACGTCGACCTCGTTCTGCAGTGTGAGCGTCACGGCCTGGCCGGCGGAGGCCGACGGCAAATCGCCGTCAGCTGTGACGATGCGGGCTATCGTGTTGGGCCGTGGACCTGGGAGCACCGAGACGCGATCGCCCACCCTGACCGTGCCGGTCGCAACCGTTCCGGCATAGCCACGGAA
>DASYBP010000349.1:0-4608 GCA_036500715.1 Rhodopila sp. | reverse complement strand
GCGATCCGGCTGATCTGGCGTATGATCTGTTGCTTGAGGATAACGGCAAGGCGCTGTTCTATCGTCCGCTGTCCAATTACAGCTACGGCAATCTGGATACGGTGCACGACATGCTGGCGCATGACGCGACTATTGTGGGCTTAGGCGATGGCGGGGCGCATGTGGGGGTTCTGTGCGACTCCAGCGCGATCAGCACGATGCTGACGCATTGGACGCGGGACCGCCGGGGTGCGCGGTTCGCCCTGCCCTGGGCGGTGAAGCGTATCACCAGGGATTCTGCCGCGGCGATCGGGTTGCTGGACCGTGGCGTGGTGGCGGCGGGGTTCAAGGCGGATCTAAATGTGATTGATTACGACCGCTTGCGCGTGCGCAAGCCGGAGGTGGTCTATGACCTGCCGGGCGGCGGGCGGCGGTTGGTGCAGCGGGCCGACGGGTATAGCGCGACGATCTTGTCGGGGGTGGTTGTGCACCGGGACGGCGAGGCGACTGGGGCGCTGCCGGGTCGGCTGGTGCGGGGGGCGAAGGCGGGCGAACGTTGAGGGTTCGGCGACGGCGCCTGCCGAAGTCCTAATCTCTCACAAGCGAAGTTGACGGTTGTGGACCGGATTTCATGCTTGAAGTCGATCCGCGGTCATCTGTTCCCCGATAGACTTGGTAAGAACAAGGCAAACGGACAATAAAATGTAATAAGGCGAAATAGAGGGAGGTTTCCGATGGACATGGTTCCCGATAGCAGGGCGGTCGGTCGCATAGCAGCCAGAATTGATCGACTTCCCATCACCTGGGCGCAATGGCGGCTGGCGCTGATCACCCAGTTGTTCTGGGGTGTTATCATCGCGGCGGACGGTGTCCCCGGCAAGCTTTACCCCTTCATCTGGGGGCCGCGGCACGCGTTCGGCGTGGCTGGGCTGTCCGTATTGCTTGCAGTCGGCAACGGCGTCGGCATTCTCCTCGGCGAGTATGTGATCGGTCTGGCCGCGGACCGCTGGGGACGGCGCGCCGCGCTGCTATTGTCGTCGCTGGCCCTGGGCTTGCTGCTTTGGCCTACAGCCTTGACCGACAATTTCTATTTGCTGCTGCTGTTTTTCGGCCTTTCTTCCATCGGCATGGGCGGCGTTCTCGCCGTCAACGTCGTGTACATGGGTGAGATCGTTCCACCGGCCGGACGTGGCAAGGTCATGCTCGCCTCGCAGATCCTGGCCGTGGTTGTCTATGGCCTGCTGGGCAATTTGCCCGCGGTGTTCTGGGTACCCACACACTATGACTGGTTTATCTACCTGTTCTCGGCGGTTTCTATTGTGGTACTGGTACCGCTGGCGCTGTGGGGCATGCCGGAGTCACCGCGCTGGCTGGAAGCGCACGGTCGCCACGAGCAAGCAGAGCGTGTCACCACCGGACTGGAAGCCGAGTGTCTCAGGCGCAGTGGACTGAGCGGTTTGCCCGAACCCGACTACGCCAAGTACTCCGTGCCGGTGACCTCGCACGTGCCGGTCCGGGAACTTCTCGGCGGCCAGTATGGCATGCGAACCATTCTTCTGCTCATTGTCTGGACTTTGGCCTATAGCGGCATGTTCTATGGCTTCGGAGGCTACATACCGTCTGTTCTCAATGCCTACCACTTGGATGCCGACAATACTTTCGCCGTGCTCTTGGTTTCCACCGTGGTCGGCGGCGGTCTGGGACTGGCGATCTGTTCGCTGCTCGGCGAGTCGGTGGAACGTCGTCAGTCGATCCTGGTCGCGGCACTGATCAACGCCGCCGCCCTCGGAACGTTCTTCTTCATCCATTCCGTCGTGGCGTCGTATGTCCTGATCACAGTCTCCTGGGGCGCGGCGATGGTGCTGCTGTTCAACCTGTACAACTATACGGCCGCCAGCTATCCAACCCGACTACGGGCGACGGGCGTCGGAGTCACCGATGGCGTGGGACACCTCGGGTCCATCTTCGGCCCGATCGTGGCCGGTGCCCTGTTCGCGGCAACAGCCGCGGCCGGCTTCGTCGGATGGTATGCCTACATCACCATTCCCGGCGCGCTGATCCCCGCCGCTCTGGTAGCCTGGTTCGGGATAAATCAGCGGCGGGCCATCCTGGAGCATATCTCCGCTTAGTCTAAGGCTCCCACGGCGAATCGCTTCAGGCGCAGCGAACCCGGGCGGTCAACGCCTTACGCGGCCATGCCGGGGGTTCGGCGTGATCGGCCAAGGGATTTGCCTACGCCGTCGCGCTGCTGGCGAAGCTGGCCGGAGAGGCCATTTCCGCCACCGCGCGGGCGACGTTCGCGCATATGGGCGAGCACATCGCCGCACTCGAGCAACGTCTGGCAGAACTGGACGCGCAGTTTGCCAAAGAGCATTCTCCGGTGAAGCGGGAGTTGATCCGCGATACAACTCCATCACCGATGCGACAGGCGGAAATAAAGCTCCGACAGCCGAACCGGCAAATCCTCCAGCCGGCGCAGCCCCGCATAGCCAGACCGGCCGAACATCCGCGCCCCCGCCTCCGTCCCCTTGGTGCCGAACAGCACCGCGAACGTGTCGATGCCGCGCGAACGCAGGCCAAGCACCGCACGCCGGGTGTCCTCGACCAGATCCAGCGGATCGGGAACATCGATATCGGATGGCTCGCCGTCGGTCAGCACCAGCACCAGCCGGCGGAAGCTGCGCACCGCGCCAAGTTCCGCGCCCGCGTGGCGCAGCGCCGCGCCCAGCCGCGTAGACAATCCCGGCGCCAGACCCGCCAGCCGTGCGCGCTGAGCCCCGCCGAACGGTTCGGAAAAATCCTTGATGCGCGTCAGCCGCACCCGCTCGCGTCCGTCCGAGGCAAACGCCAGCAGGGCGAACGGATCGCTCAGCCGCGTCATCGCGTCGGCCAGCAACGCCACGGCCACCCGCTCCGTGTCCAGCACGCCGTCGGCACGCGTGGACTCCGACACGTCCAGCAGCACCACCGTCGCCAGATCGCGGGCACGCAACGCGCTGCTGCGAAACAGCCGTTCATCGGGCGTTTCGCCGGCCGCCAACGCCACCTCGGCATCGAGCACCGCGTCGATGTCGAGGTCGGTTCCGTCCGGCTGATGCTTGAGGCGCCGCGGACGCCCAGGCCGCACCGCTCGGACCAGGCGGTCGATCCGCCGGCGCAGATCCGGCACGGCCTCGATCGCCGCTTCCAGATGCCGAGCATCGCCCGCCGCCGCGGCGACGGCGCGAACACAGGTCCAGTCAGGCCGTTCCACGCCCTGCGCCCGATCCCACTCCGGATAGCGGGCCAGCACGCTGCCGTCGGGTTCAGTGGCTGTGACCGGGCGCGCGCGAACGGCGGCATCGGCGGCAGGCTGGCCTTCAATACGTCCGCCGCCCTCCTGCTGACGCAGACGCGCGGCCTCGACCATCAGTTCCAGGAGATCGGGCGTCGCCTCCGCCGACGCGCCGAAATCCCACAGACCCAGGTTGTCGTCGCGATACGGCGGTTCGACGACATGCGTGCGGGCGTTGAACTGCACGCGCATCTGGCCCAGGTCGTTACCGAGCAGCCCACCGATGCGGCGGCTGACTGCGGGATCGTCCGGATCGGCGGCAGCAAACAGTTCCGCCCCCTTGGCGACGAAGCCGTGGGAATCGTGGTAATCCATATCGAACAGGGCGCGTCCCAGGCGGGCAAGCAGGGCGGGCGCGGTGCTACCCTCCGCCCGAGCGAGATGGTACGGCGCCCAGAGCCGCCGCAAACCGGGAAAGCGGCGCATCGCCAGAGTTTCGACGCGGGCATCTTCAATCAGCCCGATCAGCGCGAGCTGCACAGGCTTCAAGGCGCCGACCGGCTGACGCGGCGCGCCGGCCATCAGATGGGCCAGTGCGTGCGCCACCGCGGCTCGGAACAACGCTGCCTGAGCCGCGCGCGGCACACCAGGAAAACTCTCCGGCAGCAGCACGACGGCGTCAGCTATGCTCGCCCGCCGCGCCGGTGGCCGTCCGGGCGCATCCGGGAACGGACGAAGCAGCGGCGGCCTGCCCCATAGCGCAGCCCCGAACAGTTTTAGTCGGCGCTCGTGCATGGTGAACCCGCCGCCACCCTGGGCCAGCACACGCTGCGCGAGTGGGTCCGTCAGGGCAAAGAAGCGCAGCCGCAGCGCCTTGTCGCGTGCCGCCGCTTTCAGGCCGACCGAAACGAAGTCGGCCAGACCATCCGGTCCCAGCGCTTGCAGGATCATACCGGCGTTCGCGGCGGCCGGGGGCACACACTCCGGCGACTCCCGCGCCAGTCGACGGAAACCAGCCCACAGACCAGCTACGCGGAGCCGATCCCAGGCTTCCAGGCAGTCGATCGCCGCCGCCGCGCCGGCGTGGCGGCAGATATCCGTCACCTGCCCCGCGACCTCCGCCAGCGTGGCCGGATCGCCGCGCAGACGCAGCAGCGCCGCGATGCACGCCACACCGGCATTGGCCTCCAGCAGCGCACGCACGTTACGCGCCCAGCGCTCCGCGCCGCGCGGGTCGTTCTGTTCAGACAATGTCTGCCAGGCTTGCTGCGACAGCGCCGACAGCGCCGGTCGCCGCCGCAATGCGTCCAGAAGCCGCGAGCTGGCGGCCGCCTCGGCCAGCCTCATCCCAGGCA
>DASYBP010000348.1:0-4579 GCA_036500715.1 Rhodopila sp. | reverse complement strand
AATATGTGGCGTCAGGCCGCCGATCTCGATGTGGCTGGGAAAGCCAGCGGCGAAGAATTTTGGGCCCGGGTGGCGACACTTGGCGCCCGTCCCTACTACCCGCCACCCGACCTACCGGACTTCCACGGCTGATGCCGGAGGAGCTACGGATCGTCTCCCGGCCCTCAAAGCGTCTCAGGCCGGGGCTTTCCCGGACCGCGTCCTCGGCGAACAGCGTAGCGATCCCGTCCGCGCCGCAGTTGTCGTTGCACAGCGCGGCGTACGGCGCCTTCAAGTTGCGGATCGCCGCCGCGTGGAAAGCTCAAAAAGGCGGTGCGATCATTGGTTGCGTGGAACGGCGTTGGCGCGCTGCGCCTCGCCCCGGCCAAAAGAGAAATTCTCGCCGGGCGCTTCGTAGAGCGTAATCATCAGGTCGTCCGGCGACACGCCGGCCGCCGCGGCAACGCGGGTGTTGACGTCTTTTAAGAGGGCGAGCCGAGTCTCCTTCGACCGCCCTTCGATGAAAGTAAGATCGAGGATAATCAGGTCGTCGGTATAGTGCATACCGACGAACGACGGTGTGTGGAGAAACCGCTGCTTTGGAAACTCAAAGATAAGTTGGTAGAAGTCCTCGGGCGGCACGCGAAGCGTATTCATCAAGGCCGCCTGGATGGCGCCGGACACTTTGGCGATCCGATCTTCGTCGTAGCGGCCTTCGACAACATGGATTTTGGCTAGCGGCATGGGTTGGCCTCCTGTGCTATGGGCCGGCAGCGGCATCGGTCTTTCGGATTCCGCCTGGCATCTCCTTAAATGTTGCGATTGTGCTTTCGTTCACACCGGCTGCTTCAGCGCGGCCGTGTCGATCGGCAACTTCCGCAATCGCTTGCCCGTTGCAGCGAAGATCGCGTTGGTGACTGCCGGAACAATGGCCGAGGTCCCCGGTTCGCCAATCCCGCCGGGCGGCTCGCGACTCGCGACGATATGCACGTCGATGACGGGTGCCTCGTTTATGCGCAACATTTGGTAGGTATCGAAGTTGGTTTGCTCGACACGGCCGTCCTTCAGCGTGATCTCGCCATTCAGCGCCGCCGTGATACCGAAGATGATCGCGCCCTGAATCTGCGCTCGGATGGTGTCGGGATTGACAACCGAACCGCAATCGACCGCGCAGACAACGCGGCGGACGCGAACCGCGCCGTCCTTGGAGACTTCGACTTCAGCGACCTGCGCCATGTAAGACGCGAAGGCGAACTGGAGGGAAACGCCACGGCCCACCCTTTCCGGCAAGGGCTGTCCCCAACCGGCCTTTTCCGCGGCAAGCGCGAGGACTGCTTTGGCGCGGGGCGACTTGTCGAGGAGAGCCAGCCGATAGGCCAGAGGCTCTTGCTTCGCCGCCGCCGCCAGTTCATCGATGAAGCTTTCGGTCACGAACACATTGTGCGATGGTCCGACGCTGCGCCAGAAGGCCGTCGGAATGCCCGGAGGTTCTACCCGCAAATATTCGACGTGCAGGTTGGCGAGGGCGTAGACCAGATTGATCGCGCCCTCGGTGGTGTCGGGGTCGAGACCATTGTTGAACACCGGTGGTACCCATCGCGCGGCAACCGATGAGCCGGCGAAGCGATGGTTCCAGGCGACCGGCATGCCCTTGTCGTCGAGACCGGCAGAAATCCGGTCGAAGAAATAGGGCCGGTACATGTCGTGCTGGATGTCTTCCTCACGCGTCCAGACGACCTTGACAGGGCCATCGACTTGCCGGGCGATTTGGACGGCGCGAATGACCCCGTCTATCTCCAGGCGCCGTCCAAAGCCACCGCCGATCAGATGGTTGTGGACCACGACCTTGTCCAACGAAAGGCCGGCGGTCTTCGCCGCCGCCGCCTGAACGCGCGCGACCACCTGGGAGCCGACCCAGACTTCGCAGCCGTCCTTGCTGAGATGAACCGTGCAGTTCATCGGCTCCATCGCGGCGTGCGCGAGGAATGGAACCTGGTAAGCCGCCTCGACCTTGGTGACGGCTCTCGCCATAGCCTTGTCGGTATCGCCGATATTCTGCGCAACCGGCCCTGAATTGAGCGTCGCTTTTTCGAGTTCGTCCACGACATCTTGGGTGTTGAGCTTGGCGTGCGGCCCGTCGTCCCACTCGATTACCAGCGCCGCCAGCCCCTTTTTCGCGGCCCCCATATGGTCGGCCACGACAGCGACGGCGTCATCGAGGCGTACGACCTGGTGCACGCCCTTGACCGCCTTGGCGGCCGCATCGTCCACGCTTTTCAGACGACCGCCGAAGACCGGCGATTGTGCAAGCGTCGCGATCTTCACACCCGGCGGCCGAACGTCGATGCCATAGACGGCGGTTCCGTTGACCTTCGCCGGCGTGTCCAGACGCTTGGCCGGGGTGCCGATGAGCCTGAACTCTTCCGGGCGTTTAAGCGCGACATTTTCGGGAACGGGCAGGCCGGCGGCGGCGGCGGCAAGCTCGCCGTATTTGCCGCTTCTTCCGGTCGGAACGTGAAGCACTTCACCGCGTTGCGCCCGGCAGGATGCCGGATCGACAGTCCAGCGCGTTGCCGCCGCCGTTACGAGCATGGTTCGTGCGACCGCTCCGGCTTCGCGCAGAGGCTGCCACGCCGCGCGTATCGCGTT
This sequence comes from Rhodopila sp., assembly GCA_036500715.1. Taxonomy (GTDB): domain Bacteria; phylum Pseudomonadota; class Alphaproteobacteria; order Acetobacterales; family Acetobacteraceae; genus Rhodopila. Next base: position 1,951 of record DASYBP010000348.1, on the reverse strand, counting down.
TGAGTTGCCGGTGGCCTGAATGCCCCCCAGCAAAGGATTTCCGTAAAGCTTCTCGTTAGGCGGCGCATGCTGCAGTTGCACCTGATTCAGGTCCACCTCCAACTCTTCGGCGATCAGCATCGAAATGGCGGTGTAGGTGCCCTGGCCCATCTCGACGTAGGGCATGGTCAGGACAATGTGGCCATTGCTTTCGATCTGGATGAAGGCGTTGGGCGCGAAGCCATCAGCGGCGGCCGCTTCCGCATGATCGTTTGCGAACGGCAGGCTCAGACTGAGGATCAGGCCTCCGCCAACGGACACTCCAGCTTCCATGAAGCGGCGCCTCGAGAGACCGTTCGCCGGTGCCGATCCGGCCGGGGCTGGGGAATTGCGGTGATCGAGGATCATGGTCAGGCTCCCTTTCGCGCGGCGTGTCTGATCGCTTCGCGAATCCGGACATAGGTCCCGCAGCGGCAGATGTTGCCCGACATCGCGTCGTCGATGTCGGAGTCCGAGGGGTGCGGGTTGCTGGCAAGCAGCGCAGACGCGGACATGATCTGGCCCGACTGGCAGTAGCCGCATTGCACGACCTCGCGGTCGAGCCAGGCCTTCTGGATCATGGCGCCCGTTGCCGTCGCGCCGATTGCCTCGATGGTAGTGATCCTGGCGGTGCCGATGCTGTCGATCGGGGTAACGCAGGATCGGGTGGCGGCGCCGTCGACATGCACGGTGCAGGCGCCACAGAGCGCCATGCCGCAGCCGAACTTCGTGCCGGTCATACCGAGCACATCGCGCAAGACCCACAGGAGTGGTGTATCGCCGTCAACGTCGACCGTTCGATCGACGCCGTTAACCTTGATTGTGGTGGCCATCGTCATCTCCGGGGTTATCGCGAGGGTCGGGCAGCGGGACAGGCTGGTATTACTGGGGACGGCGGACGTTGTATCGGCGGGCCGGGACGGCACTCGAGAGCCTGGCGGACATCGCCCGGCGCGCGGCGTCGAAAGCATCCCACTCAGCCTTGTCGGGGAGAGATGGAATGGTGACCAACTCGCCCTGGTCGAGACCGGCGAGCGCGGCGTCGACCATGTCCTCCGCCGACATCACGATTTGCGCGGGCAGATTGCTGACGGGACGCCCGGCAATGGCCCAGAACTCCGTCGAAGTCGCCCCTGGCAGAACCGCCTGGACGCGTACGCCTGTCTGCGCGAGTTCATGCTGCAATGATTGGCTGAAGGCGAGCACGAACGCCTTGGTGCCGCCGTACACGCCACTCAGGGTCTCCGGCGAAATCGCGACGCTCGAAGAAATGTTGATGATGGTGCCGCCGCCTCGCGCGACGAAGGCGGGCACCGCGGCGTACGTCAGACGGGTGAGCGCGCCAACATTGAGACGGATCATCTCGTCCATCTTCTCGACATCCGAAGCGAGCAGCGGTGCCGTTGCGCCGACCCCGGCATTGTTCACCAGCAGCGTAATGCCTGCATTCGTCTGCAGCGTCGTCTCGATTCGGGCCAGATCCGCCTTGTCGCTGAGATCAGCGGCGATCGTGTCGCCCGATCGGCCGGTCTCGTCTTTCAGGCGCCGTGCCAGGTCCGCCAGCCGGTTCTGGTTGCGGGCAACCAGGATCAGGTCGTGGCCACGTTTCCCCAGACGGTCGGCGTAGACGGCGCCGATGCCTGAGGAAGCGCCGGTGACGAGTGCAATGCCCTGGGTTTCATTGACGCCCATGTTCAACTCCCCTGTCTCCGGGTAACCCCGCTGATGGGGAGAACTGGGATTGCAAACACCTGTCTCAAACGTCAAATAACCGGCGTTTTACGACATCCTGGAGGGCACGCTGTGCAGACTATCGGTTTCGTCGTCTCCCCTGGCTTTCAGGTGCTGAGCTTCGCTGCGAGTTCCGTGTTCGAATACGCGAATCGGGCGATGGGCGAGCCGGTCTACGATGTGCGTCTGCTGTCCGAAACCG
>DASYBP010000347.1:0-2186 GCA_036500715.1 Rhodopila sp. | reverse complement strand
ATTCGCGCAGTCATCGAAGCTGCAGGATGTGCTGTACGAAATCCGTGGGCCGGTGCACGATCAGGCCGCGCGACTGGAGGCCGAAGGGCACCGCATCCTCAAGCTGAACATCGGCAACCCGGCGCCGTTCGGCTTCGAGGCACCCGATGTGATCATGCGCGACATGATCCAGGCGCTGCCCTACGCGCAAGGCTATTCGGACTCCAAAGGCATCCTGTCCGCGCGGCGCGCGGTGGTCACCCGCTATGAACTCGTGGACGGCTTCCCACGTTTCGACGTCGACGACGTCTACCTGGGCAACGGCGTCTCGGAGCTGATCACGCTGACCCTGCAGGCGTTGCTGGACAACGGTGATCAGGTGCTGATCCCGGCGCCCGACTATCCGCTGTGGACGGCGTCGACCTCGCTCGCCGGCGGCACCCCGGTGCATTACCTGTGTGACGAAACCCAGGGCTGGCAACCGGATATCGCTGACATCGAAGCGAAGATCACCGAGCGCACCAAGGCGCTGGTGGTGATCAACCCGAACAACCCGACCGGCGCTGTCTACGGCCGTGAAATCCTCACGCAGATGGCTGATCTGGCGCGCAAACATCAGCTGCTGCTACTTGCCGACGAGATCTACGACAAGATCCTTTACGACGATGCTCAGCACATCAGCATGGCCTCGGTCGCACCGGATGTGCTGTGCCTGACCTTCAACGGACTGTCCAAGGCCTACCGGGTCGCCGGCTACCGGGCCGGCTGGTTGGCCATCACCGGGCCCAAGGATCATGCCAGCAGTTTCATCGAGGGCATCCACCTGTTGGCGAATATGCGGTTGTGCCCGAATGTCCCGGCCCAGCACGCGATTCAGGTTGCGCTTGGTGGTCACCAAAGCATCGAGGACTTGGTACTGCCGGGTGGGCGGCTACTCGAACAGCGTGACGTGGCCTGGTCCAAGCTCAACGAGATCCCCGGGGTGTCGTGCGTCAAGCCAGCCGGTGCGCTTTACACATTCCCCCGCCTGGACCCCGAGGTGCATGAGATCGTCGACGACGAGCAGCTTGTCCTGGATCTGCTGCTCACGGAGAAGATCTTGGTCACCCAGGGCACCGGATTCAATTGGCCCGCACCGGATCACCTGCGGATCGTCACACTGCCGTGGTCGCGCGATCTGGCCCACGCCATCGAACGGTTGGGCAACTTCCTGGCCGGCTACCGCCAGTAGCACGAGCAACCTCAGGAGCTGTCGCCGCCGGCGTAACGCATACAGGCCCGACGGGCGTCGCTGATCGCGGTCGGAAGAGTTCAGGATTGCGTCCAAAAACCTCTACGTCGGCGATCGCGGCGACGACAAACACCAGCGCCGGCATTGCGGCTAACACAGGAATCGGCTGCGGATTCTATGGTGGTGTCGCTGTCATGGCTATAACCCCAGCGTATGCGACGTTGGTACGGTACGTGGTCGCCGTCGCTGAGCGTCTCCAGCGAATGTATTAGAAAGTTCCAGAAAGCGTCGCAACCACCCTCAGCGGCCACGGATGGTACCCATCACCCAGGCTCTCGAAATTTTTGGATTATTTGAGGTTTCTATGAATCTGGTCTTTGGGCGCGCGCCGCGATGGAAATCGGGGGCACGATGGAATCTTCTAGGTCAATGGTTTCGCCACAGGCTTTCACAATGTTGTGACCGCACGAGTTGCTCTGTGGTGCAGACGATCTGACCTTGGGGAGTGAGGCGTAGCGGTCGACATCGATGCCCGGGCGAGAACTGGGTGCCGCCCCGATGTGGTCACTGGTGTGGCGCACACCATCACCGAGACAGCGAACTTGGGTTCATACCGACAGTTTCATATTGAAAGGAATAGTGCGATGTCTTCCGCTGCAAAAGAGGCGCAGTCGCCAGCGGCGACGGCCGAGGACTTGCCTCGATGTAGGTCATCGCTGACCATTTTCGGCGTCACCAGTTCGGGGCGCTGATTATGGATTTCGGCGCGTTACCACCGGAGATCAACTCTGCGAGAATGTATTCCGGACCGGGCTCAGGCTCAATGCGTGCCGCTTCGGCAGCGTGGAATCTGCTCGCCGCGGAACTGGAATCGACAGCGAGGATGTACCAGTCAACCATCGACACGTTGGCCGACGACGAGTGGCGCGGGCCGACGTCTGCATCGATGGTCACCGCTGTCGACCCGTACATCACC
>DASYBP010000346.1:0-2717 GCA_036500715.1 Rhodopila sp. | reverse complement strand
TTGGAACCACCGCCATCCGCGGTAATCATCAGTTGGTTCATGTCGGGATATCGCTCACGACCCATCAGGTCCAGCCAGCGTCTGATCGAATTGACCGTAAGCGGTGCTCTGACGCCCTTCTTCAATCACCGCCCTGACGGTGATTGGGTTGCCCGAGGCAGAGGGCATCGAGCTATCGTTATGTTTGACGTTAATGACGACGCGAAGGGCGAATATCGGCGGGTTGAGGTGCTGATGGGGCCTGGCCGGCGCCGCCGCTGGTCGGCGGAGGAGAAGGCCCGGATTGTCGAGGAAAGCCTTGTTCCGGGAGCCCGTGTGTCTGAGGTGGCGCGGCGCTGGCAGGTTTGTTCGCAGCAGGTCTTCGGCTGGCGACGTGCCGCATTCGGGAAGGTGACGACCGTGGCGGCAAGAACGACGGAGGCGGCAGCGCCCGACTTCGTTCCGATCACGACCGATGCCCCGCTGCCTGCGCCGGTTGCACGCGCTGCGCCGGCGGCCCCGGCGATCGAGGTCAATCTGGCCGGCGCCGTTGTACGCGTCGTGTCCGGCATGGAGGATGCGGCTCAGTTGACCGCGGTGTTGCGCGCGGTTCGGGCATCGGCGTCACGGACATGATCAGCCTTCCCGCCGGCGCACGCGTCCTGCTGGCCACGCGGCCGGTTGATTTTCGCAAAGGCGCCCATGGCCTTGCCGCGCTGGCGCAGGAAGTGTTGGCCGAAGACCCATTCTCGGGCGCGGTCATTGTCTATCGCAGCAAGCGTAGCGACCGCGTGAAGATATTGGTCTGGGATAGCAGCGGTCTTGTGCTGATCTGGAAGCAGCTGCAGCAGGGATCGTTCCGCTGGCCGCCGATTATGGACGGGGTGATGAAGCTTTCCCCGGTTGAATTCACCGCGCTGTTTGACGGTCTCGATTGGACGCGTATTCAGACAGTAAAAGGGATTCTCAAACCAACAGTTGCAGTATAGAATCCGCATATGATCGATTCGGCCCCCGACAACATGCAGAGCCTGCCTGAAACTGTCGAGGCATTGCGTGCGCTGGTGCTGGCGACATTCGCCGAACGGGATGCGGCGGTCACCGAGCGGGATACTTTACTGACACAGAATGACCGGCTGCGCCATCTGCTGTTGAAGCTGACGCGGATGCATTTCGGCGCCCGGTCGGAGCGTCTGCCGGAGGACCAGCTGCAGCTGGGCCTGGAGGCGCTCGAGCAGGCGATCGCCAAAGATGAGGCGAAGGCGGAGAAGCAGGATCCTGAGCTGCGCAAGGACAATGCGGCCAAGCGGCGTGCGAGCCGTGGGGCGCTGCCGGCGCACTTGCCGCGGGTCGAGGTGATGCTGGCACCCGAGGATACCGCGTGCCCGTGCTGCCGGGCGGCGATGACGGTGATCGGCGAGGACACTTCCGAACGGCTGGATGTGATCCCGGCGCAGTTTCGCGTGGTCGTGACGCGGCGCCCGAAACTCGCCTGCCGGGCCTGCCCAGGCACCGTGGTGCAGGCACCCGCACCGGCTCGGTTGATCGAAGGCGGCATTCCGACCGAGGCCATGGTCGCGCATGTGCTGGTGGCACGCTATGCCGACCATCTGCCACTGTATCGGCAGGCGCAGATCCTGCAGCGGCAAGGCGTCATCGTCGAGCGGTCCACGCTGTCGTTCTGGATGGGGTATGCGGCGGCCGAAGTCGCCCCCGTGGCGGCACGGCTGCGCGAGTTGATGCTGGCTTCGAGCCGGATCTTCGCTGACGAGACCGTCGTGCCGGTGCTCGACCCGGGCCGGGGACGGACGAAGCAGGGATACTTCTGGGCGATGGCGCGGGACGATCGGCCTTGGGCCGGGGATCAGCCGCCCGCCGTGGTCTACAGCTACGCGCCTGGCCGCGGACATATTCACGCCAATGCATTGCTCGGCGGCTACCGTGGCATCCTGCAGTGCGACGGCTACGCGGCCTACAAGAAGTTCGGCGGGTCGAAGTCCGCCGATCCGGGCGTAACGCTGGCCTTCTGCTGGAGCCACGTGCGCCGCGGCTTCTATGACCTGGCCAAGGCGAAGGCGCCGATCGCGATGGAGGCGTTGCAGCGGATTGCAGCACTCTACGCGATCGAGGCGCGTATCCGTGGCAAGAGCGCCGCCGACAGGCGAGCGGTACGCCAGGTGGAGAGCAAACCGCTCGTCTCGGAACTACGTGTCTGGTTCGAGGCGCAGCTTGCGAAACTGCCGGCCCGTGGCCCGACCGCCGAGGCCATCCGCTATGCCCTGAACCATTGGGATGGGTTGCAGAGATTTCTTGAGGACGGACGCATTGAGCTGGACAACAACAGTGTCGAACGCGCCATGCGGCCAGTTTGTCTCTCAAGAAAAAATAGCCTGTTTGCGGGCAGCGATGAGGGCGGCGAAAACTGGGCCTGCCTGGCGTCACTGATCGAGACCTGCAAGCTCAACGGCGTCAATCCGCAGGCCTATTTTGCGGATCTGTTGACACGCCTCGTCAACGGTTGGCCGCAAAAGCGTATCGACGACCTGATGCCATGGAACTGGGCCCTCCAACAGGCCCCCTGACTCGCCGGCACGTTCCCAAGGGCGGCAGAGCACCGCTCTGATGTTCGTTTTTAAGTAACAAAGGCGCGAATATCCATCCCCCGCATAGCGGTGGTGCAACGAATGATGAAGTCGTGCTGGGCAGGAGGCGGGCTCGCTGGACGTCGGTTGACATGC
>DASYBP010000345.1:0-4056 GCA_036500715.1 Rhodopila sp. | reverse complement strand
GGCAACGAGCATCCGCTGACCGCGTCCGAATTCAGCCTGCTCAAGGTTTTTGCCGCCAATCCGACGCGGGTGCTGTCGCGCGAGCGCCTCCTGGAGCTCGCCAACGCCCGCGACGCCGAAGCCTTCGATCGCGCCGTCGATCTCAGAATCATGCGAATCCGCCGCAAGATCGAGATCGATCCGACCAAGCCCGCGGTGATCCGCACCATCCGCGGCGGCGGATACCTGTTTTCGCCCGTCGGCGAGAAGGCGTAGCCTATCGGCTGTCGCCCTCGTGAAAGCTGCAGAGGCCGCGCCTACGGGTCTCGAAGGATGGACGCGGCGACCTTCGTGGCAAAGCTGGTGTTCTTCTTGACCTCTCCCGCTTGCGGGGGAGGTCGACGCGCGCAGCGCGGCGGGTGGGGGAAATCTCTCCCGGCATTCTGACGCCGGTTGTGCAGCGGCACCCCCACCCCAGTCCTCCCCCGCAAGAGCGGGAGAGGGAGCGCACCGCTCATGCACCCCAATATTCCGCATATTGAAATAACTCGCATTTCCGCCCCGATTGTTTCGTCGCCAGGCTCGCGACGAAACAATTCTCCCGGCCATGAAACCATTTTCCCGTTTGCGTGCAGAAGTCCGGAAACGTTGGCTGATTAACAATCCCGCACCAACGAAGCGACGCCGAACGGCGAATTCCGGGAGCCTGTCATGCAGAACGTCATCGCCATCAATGCCGCAGCCCGCCAGGGCATCGTCGCGGCGCAAGCGACCTCGGATGAAATGCTGCTGGAAAGCATCGCCGATGGCGGCCGGACCGCCATGCACATCCTTTACTCCCGTCACAATGTCCGGATTTACCGCTTCATCCTTCGCATCGTGCGGGATGCGAGCATCGCCGAAGATATCGTCAGCCAGGTTTTCCTCGACGTGTGGCGCACCGCCAGCCAGTTCGAAGGCCGTTCGCAGGTTTCCACCTGGCTGTTGTCGATCGCCCGCTTCAAGGCGCTGACCGCGCTGCGCCAGCGCCGCTATGAGGACATCGACCAGGAAGAGATGCTTGAAATCGCCGACGAGGCCGACACGCCCGAAGCCTCGCTCGACCGCAGCTCCACCAGCGCCATTTTGCGCGCCTGCGTCGCCAAACTGTCGCCCGCCCATCGCGAGATCATCAACCTCGTGTACTACCATGAGAAGTCGGTGGAAGAGGCCGGCGCGATCATCGGCATCCCCCAGAGCACGGTGAAGACCCGGATGTTTTATGCCCGCAAGCAACTCGCCGATCTGCTCCGGGGAGCCGGCATCGACAGTCTCGCGGCGTGATGTAAAACCGAGTAAATCCAACCTGTTAAGGCCCTCGATAAAAGTGACCGCACGAAACAAATGAAACGATCGACGACATCAGGCTGAAAAACTCGTCCTCTATACCCCTAGTCGCCAACGTAATTTCGAACCTCCCAAAGTAACCCCCAGCGACCCGGATGGGATGCCCCCCTCCGGGTCGCGCTGTGTTTGGCGTCTGGCGCTGCATTTGGCGTCTCACGAACACGTGACGCCGCCGGAGTAACGCTTCGCCTCGGCGTCCCGAAGAACCCGTGAGGACTCGCGGATGGCCGCAAGCCCCATGGTTCGGTGGACCCACCCCAATGCTCAACCTTTTGCTTGCACTGCTCGCCGGCGTGGTCACCGTGGCCGCGCCTTGCACACTTCCGATGCTGCCGATCCTGCTGGGCGCCTCCGTCGGCCAAACCGGCAAGGCGCGACCGGCGATGATCGCGCTCGGTTTTGTCATCTCGTTTTCCGCAGTCGCGTTGTTGCTGGGCGCGATCACCCGCATTTTCGACTTCGATCCAAACAGCCTGCGCACCGGCGCGGCAATCCTGCTGCTGGGATTTGGCCTGCTGATGATTTGGCCGGCGCCGTTCGAATGGCTGTCGGTCCGGATCGGTGGGCTCACCGGCTCCGCCGCGGCGCCGCGCCAGGGTAACTTCGGCGGCTTGCTGCTCGGCACGACGCTCGGCCTGGTCTGGACGCCCTGCGCCGGACCGGTGCTGGGCTCGATCCTCACAATTGTCGCGACCTCTGCGGATACCGCCTGGGCGAGCGCGCTTTTGATCGTCTATGCCATTGGCGCTGCGATCCCGATGCTGGCGATTGCCTATGGCGGCCAGGCCGTCACCACCCGCGTCCGCAGTATCGCAAAATTCTCCCCACGGCTGCAGCAGGGATTCGGCGTGATCGTGATCGCGTTTTCGATCGCCTCCTACTTCCAATACGACACGCTGATCGTGGCGTGGCTGACAGCCTTTTATCCGAATGGCCAGATCGGCCTGTAATCCACCCCCACGCAAGGAGACTTCCATGACGATACGATCACTTGCCGCAGCCGCCTCGGTGCTTGCCCTTGGCCTGATCGGCGCAGTTAATCCTGGCATCAGCGGCGAGACGGCTCCCTTTGCGGTTGCCGCCCTGCAAAACACCGCTCCCAACTTCGCCGGCATCAGCAACTGGTTCAATTCGGCGCCGCTCAACATCGCGGACCTGCGCGGCAAGGTGGTGCTGGTGGATTTCTGGACCTATGGCTGCGTCAACTGTGTCAACACGCTGCCGCACGTCACTGAACTCTACGCGAAATACCGGGATCGCGGCCTTGTCGTGGTCGGCGTCCACACCCCGGAATTCCCGTTCGAGAAATCCGCCTCCAACGTGCACGCCGCGCTGAAGCGGCATGGCATCGTCTATCCGGTGGCGCAGGACAATGATTCACAAACCTGGAACGCCTATCGCAACCAGTATTGGCCCGCGCAGTACATCGTCGACCAGAGCGGAAAGATCGTCTACCAGCACGACGGCGAAGGCCAGTACGAACAAATCGACCGCACCGTTGCCCGCCTGCTGAACGCCGGCAGCTAAGCCGTTTCGAGCCAACGAAACCGCTTCAGAACAAGAAGATAGATCTTCGGCACCGATCCAATCGAGGCCGAAAGGCCCTGAGCGATTCCGGCGACTGCGCGGGTACCATCGCTAAATCCGGCGTGGTAAGGTCCGAGCCGCAATAGCGACGACGGATGGCGCTGATGTTCGAGGGCTGGGATGCCGTTGTGTTGGCCCGGGCGCAGTTCGCGTTCACGATGTCGTTTCACATCGTGTTTCCCGCCTTCTCGATCGGACTGGCCAGCTATCTGGCGGTGCTCGAGGCGCTGTGGCTGTGGACCGGGCGCGAGGTCTTCATCAACCTGTTCAATTACTGGCTGAAGATCTTCGCCATCGGCTTCGGCATGGGCGTGGTGTCGGGCATCGTGATGTCCTACCAGTTCGGCACCAACTGGGCGGTATTTTCAGACAAGGCCGGCCCGGTCGTCGGCCCGCTGATGGCGTATGAGGTGCTGACCGCGTTCTTCCTCGAATCGGGCTTCCTCGGCGTGATGCTGTTCGGCCTGGAGCGGGTCGGACACCGGTTGCATTTCTTCGCGACCCTGATGGTCGCGATCGGGACGCTGATCTCCGCCTTCTGGATTCTCTCCGCCAATTCCTGGATGCAGACGCCCGCCGGCTACGCCGTCAATGCCGACGGGCAATTCGTCGCCGCCAGTTGGCTGCAGGTGATTTTCAATCCGTCGTTTCCCTACCGCCTCGTGCATATGGTGCTGGCGGCCTACCTGACGACGGCGCTGGTGGTCGGCGCCGTCGGCGCGTTTCATCTGCTGCGCGATTCGCGTCTTCCCGGTCCCCGCGTAATGTTCTCGATGGCGATGTGGATGGCGGCGCTGGTGGCGCCGATCCAGATTCTCGCCGGCGATCAGCACGGGCTCAACACGCTCGAGCATCAGCCGGTGAAGATCATGGCGATGGAAGGCCATTTTACCAGTCATCCCGACGGCGCGCCGCTGATTCTGTCCGGGCTGCCGGATCAGGCGGCGGGCCAGGTCAAATACGCCCTCGAAGTGCCGAAGCTGGGCTCGCTGATCCTGAAACATTCGCCGGACGCCCCGCTCGCCGGCCTGGACACCGTGCCGCGTGAAAACTGGCCGCCGGTGCCGATCCTGTTCTGGTCGTTCCGGATCATGGTCGGAATCG
>DASYBP010000344.1:0-4388 GCA_036500715.1 Rhodopila sp. | reverse complement strand
CACCCGGTTATTCGCAAAATCTCGTTCACTGGCTCGACTGTCGTGGGCAAGCAGCTCGCCGCTATCGCCGGCGCGCACATGAAGCGGGTGACAATGGAGCTGGGCGGCCATGCTCCGGCCATCGTGTTCGACGATGCCGACATCGACGTCGCCAGCAAGCTGCTGGCGGGGGCGAAATACCGCAATGCGGGGCAGGTCTGCGTGTCCCCGACCCGGATGCTGGTCCAGGAGAGGGTGTACGACCAGTTTGTCGACGGCTTCGTCGCGAATACTAAGCGGCTGAAGGTCGGCGACGGGCTGGAGTCCGGCACCACAATGGGGCCGCTGGCCAATGCGCGGCGCATCACGGCGATGGAGAGCTTTATCGCCGACGCCCAGCAGAAGGGCGCCACGCTGCGCACCGGCGGCAGCCGCATCGGCAACAAGGGCAACTTCTTTGAACCGACGGTGCTGACCGACGTGCCGACCGAGGCCCGCGTGATGAACGAGGAACCGTTCGGCCCGCTGGCGGTCATCTCTCCATTCCGCGGTTTCGACGATGTGGTGGCCGAGGCGAACCGGTTGCCTTTCGGCCTCGCATCGTATGCCTACACGCGGTCGGCCAAGACGGCGAATGCGATTGCCTCAGCGGTCGAGGCCGGCATGATGGCGATCAACCACCATGGTCTGGCGCTGCCTGAAGTGCCATTCGGCGGCGTGAAGGATTCCGGGTATGGATCCGAAGGCGGGTCGGAAGCGATCGAGGCTTATCTGAACACAAAGTTCGTCACCCAGGCCGGCCTGTAGGTCAGCAACCGGCCGGCGGCTGGGCCCGTCGGCCGGCGCAGATCTAGATCCCGACCATCACGTCGGAAGACTTGATCACCGCAAACGCCTTCATACCGGGCTTGAGGCCCATCTCATCGGCCGACTCATTGGTGATGGAGGCGGTAATCAGCACGCCACCTGCAACGTCGATCGTAACATGGGTGGTGGTAGCGCCGGGCTTGACCGCATGGATGGTGCCTGGGATTTGGTTGCGTGCGGAAAGCTTCATGTTCGGTCTCCTGTGGATGGCGGCTTATCGCCGATTTGCGATGGGTTTTGAAGTGGCCCTGACCGATCGATGCGCAACCGGCGGAGGCGGCCGGGGGATCTCTATCTTGTTTCCGTCCGAGCGCCACCGCTGCTGCGCGGGCGGGCGACGCGCTGGAGCGCGGTCAGGTGTTTTTTGGCGGCAGCGGCGCAGTCTTCTTCGATGGCGCGGTAGCGGGTTACCACCGCCTGCCCCAGATCGGTGAGGCTGGCGCCGCCGCCGCCGCTGCCGCCAGCCGCGGTCTGCACCACCGGCGCGCCTAGCGTTGCGTTAAGGTCCTCCACCAGTTCCCACGTCCGCCGGTATGAAATGTGCAGCGCCCGCCCCGCCGCGGAAATCGAACCGGAGCGGGCGATTTCCTCGAGCACCGCCACCTTGCCCGGTCCGATGCGGGCGCCAGACGCGAGATCGACGCGTATGCTCAGCCGATTCGCTGCCTTGTTCGGTAGCGAAGGCGGTGCCTTTGACGGTGCCATGGCGCACCGAAACATGCCGCGCGTCGGAGATCAATCGCTCCAAGGCGCTGCCGATGGACGGGCGGTTGCCGCTGTATCCTTCTGGCCATATCGTCTGGCAAAGGAGACTCTCAGCGATGAAGCGCCTGACCCTGAGTTTGCTGTTGTTCTGCGTCTCGCCCGCCCTGGCCGCGGAGGTTACCGATGCCACCGGCCGCAGTGTCGCGATCCCCGATCAGGTTCAGCGGGTGCTTCCCGCCGGACCGCCCGCGTCGGTGCTGCTGGCGGCGATCGCGCCCGGTCAAATGCTCGGATTCGCCGGACCGCCAAGCAAGTCGGCCAAAGCCGATCTGGCTTCGGCGGCCAGCAGCCTGCCCACGGTGCCACGACTAACCGGGCCACAAGACAACACGGCAGCGATCGAGGCGCTGCATCCGGACCTGATCATCGACTACGGCACGGTTTCCGCCCGGTACAAGCAACTGGCGCTCGATACGCAGCAGAAGACCGGCATTCCGACGCTGCTGTTCGACGGCGCGCTGGATCAGATCCCGGCCGTTGCCCGCACCCTTGGCCGCATCCTGCACCAACCGGCGCAGGCCGAGGCGGTGGCGCGTATGGCGGAGGCAATCCTCTCGCTGCCGCTGCCGGCCGGCGCCCACCCCAGTGTCTATTACGCCCGCGGTGCCGACGGTCTGCAGGCTACCGCCCCAAACACCGACGTGACGGCAGTGTTCGCGCACCTCGGTTGGCGAGTGGTCGCGCCGGACGGGACCGGCACGTTCCGGCCAACGACGATCGACACGATCCGCGCGCTCGACCCCGATATCATCGTGCTGGCTGATCCGGAGGCGAAGGATGTTCTGGCGCACCCGCCATGGTCCGGGCTGCGCGCGGTTCGCGACGGCCACGCCGTGATCGCACCGTCCGAACCGTTCGGCTGGATTGAGGAACCGCCTTCGATCAACCGCCTGCTTGGTGTGGCGTGGCTGCGCGGTGGGGATCGGCTGACCCTGGCGGCTCTGTTCAATGCAATCGTCTATAATCACGTGTTGACGCAGGCGGAGCTTCTGGCCATCGCCGGCACCACGCCGTCGTTCAAACCATGAGCGCCCAAGGCATGATGCGTTTGCTGCTGTTTACTCTGCTGATGTTGGCGCCGCTGCAGGCCCGGACGCAGCCGCTCACGGTATTCGCCGCGGCCAGCCTGACGGATGCGATGAAGGGCATTTCCGAGCTTTGGGTCAAAGCCGGTCACGACGCGCCGCGACTGTCCTTCGCTTCCAGCTCCACCCTGGCCCGTCAAATCGAGGAGGGCGCACCAGTCAATGTATTCGCCTCGGCAGACGAGCAATGGATGGACTATCTGGCGAAAAAGGACCTGATCGCGCCGGGCACGCGGAAGGATCTGCTGGGCAACGACCTGGTGCTGGTCGTGCCGGCGCGCCCGGATGCGATCCATGTCGACATCACGCCCGGGTTCGATCTTGCCAAGCTGCTTGGCCCTGACGGGCGGCTGAGCGTCGGCGATCCGACCCATGTTCCAGCCGGCATCTACGCCGAACAGGCGCTGCGTAAACTGGGGCTGTGGGATAAGGTAGCCCAGCGCCTGGCGCCGGCGGCGGATGTGCGGTCGGCGCTATTGCTGGTGGAGCGTGGCGAGGCGCCGGCCGGCATCGTCTATGCGACGGATGCGGCGGCTTCCAAGGCGGTGGCGATCGCCGGGCTGTTTCCCAAAAGCAGTCACGATCCGATCGCATACCCGTTTGCGGTAATAAAGGCCGGCGATACGCCAGGCGCGCGGGACTTCCTGACGTTCCTGTCCGCCCCGGCGGCGCGCGACGTCTGGAGAAAAGCTGGCTTCAAGGTCGAGTAGCAACCGCCACGGCCATCGGAGAGCTGACCATTTCAACAGCAAACCGAGCCATCTGGGCGCCCACGTCGTCGACGGACAGGCGACCCTGCGGCTGATACCAGGTGTACGCCCAGCTTACCATGCCACCGATCGCCAACGCGGCGACGCGGATGTCGGCGATGTGAAACTCGCCCGCGTCACGGCCTTCTTCCAGCAGATCGCTGAGGACATGGTCGAAACGTTTTCGCAATGCATTGATTTCGGCGAGGCCGGCTTCTGACAGGTTCTTTTCTTCACGGAAATACACCGCGATATTGGCCTGTCGCTGCAGTACGACCTTGGTGAACTCGACCACGCCGCCAAACAGCCGTTCGGATGCTATGCCGCGCTGTTCCGCCGCGCGTGAAATCGCGGCGAGCGACATTTCGATCGTGGGGCGGCAGATCGCCTCCAGCAGTTCGACCTTGCTGCGGAAGTGCGTGTAGATGAACGGTTTCGTCACGCCCAGTTTGCCGGCGATGTCGTCCAGTGTGGTGCCGCTGAACCCGCGCTCGTAGAAGAGTTTGACAGCTTCCTCGAGAATGCGTTCCCGCTTATAGGCCGATATTTCCTCACGCATGACGTCTTTACCAAAAAGCCCCTTCGGCAGCTAAGCAGAGTTTGGTGTTTCAGGCCACCTCACGCCATGGTCTCGTGCCCCATTGCCAAGAACTTCTCGCGGCGTTTGGCCCGCAGCGACGGGGCATCCACGCCGTCGAGGGTCGCCAGGGCATCCTCGATGGCGAGACTGACGGACTGAAGGGTCGTGGCCTTGTCACGCTGCGCTCCGCCTAGCGGTTCGGCAACGATCTGGTCGATAACCTTAAGGCGAAATAGGTCCTCGGCGGTCAGGCGCATCGCCTCGGCCGCAACCGGGGCCTGGGTGGCGTCGCGCCACAGGATGGTGGCGCAGCCTTCGGGGGAGATCACAGAATACACCGCATGCTCCAGCATCAGAATCCGG
>DASYBP010000343.1:0-9438 GCA_036500715.1 Rhodopila sp. | reverse complement strand
GCAGGACGACAGCAAATGCCAGCCCGCTGTCTGGCGGCATCTTGGTGAAGAATCTGCGAAACGCTTCGATGCCGCCGGCGGACGCGCCGATCGCCACAAGTCCGACAGTTACGTCGCTATTCACGCGACAGTCGCACACTTATCGATTGCCCCGAGGTCCGAGGATCGCTTGGGTCTGAACAAAGCCGCCCCGGCCCGTCAGATGTTGGCAGCGTTCGCATCGGAGAACCATATCGCAGTGTACCGCAACCGGCGAGCGCACGCGTGCTTCCGCCGCCGGGATCTGCATGGCCAAGAGTCGGCCCGCGGGTCTACAATTGCTAAAACCCTCAGCAATTTCAGTATATTTTGGGCAATGAATAATACAGCAAAAGAAAGGCAGTCCGGCACTGCATGATCATCATGGTGGCACGGAAGCCGGCGACCGCCCACACTTGATGGGTGTGCGGATCACACGCCGGTCAGCGCCGCGCTCAAAACTTTTCTACCCAGGGCCGCAATTCCACTTCCCAGCTCCAGGCACTGCGCCGCTGATTTGCCACCTGCCAATAGGTTTCCGCGATCGCGTCCGGGTCGAGCGTACTGTCCGGGCTGTCGTTCGGGTCCGGCCGGGTTGCGCTGCGAATGCCGCCATCGATCACGAAGTGGGCGACGTGAACGCCCTTGGGCGAAAGCTCCCTGGCCATGCTGGATGCCAGGCCGCGCAGCGCGAACTTGCCCATCGCGAATGCCGATGAATTGGGATACCCCTTCACGCTGGCCGAGGCCCCGGTCAGCAGGATCACGCCCGACCCGCGCTGAACCATGTGCCGGGCCGCCTGCTGGGTGACCAAAAACCCGCCGTAGGCGCTGACCGCGATGGCGCGGGCCACGTCCTCGGGGAGCAGGTCGGTCACCGGCCCGCGTGCCCTGGCGGAGGCGTTGTAGACGACGATATCGGGCACCCCTTGGGTGGCGACCACCACCTCGAACAGCGCGGCAACCTCCTCGGGTTCGGTGGCTTCGCACGCGAAGGTGACGCCAGCGGTCTCCTCGGCCAATTTCTGCAGCTTGTTCGGATCGCGCGATGCCATGGCGACCTGCAATCCGTTTTTGGCGAAGAGACGCGCCAACGAAGCACTCAGACCGGGCCCGACGCCGACGATCAACGCGGTTTTCATATCCATTTCAACGCCCTCCGGAGATCGGTACTATGACGCCCGTAATATAGGACGCTTCCGGGGAAAGCAGCCAGAGCACCGCGGTGGCGACTTCATCGGCACTGCCGACGCGGCCCATCGGCACGCCGCCGACCATCCGGGTCAGCCGGTCCGGCAATCCGGCGCGGGCATGCAGGTCGGTCTGGATCAAACCGGGGCTGACGGCGTTGACGCGGATACCGCGCGCCGCCAGTTCCTTCGCCGCGCCGATGGTCAGGCTGTCGACCGCGCCCTTGGATGCGGCGTAATGGATCCACTCGCCCGCGCCGCCGAGTTCAGCCGCGCGGGAGGAGATATTGACGATCGCCCCGCCGGTGCCACCGCGGTCGGTTGCCATGCGGGTCACCGCCTCGCGGATCGTCAGGAATGGCGCTCGGACGTTGACCGCCAGCACCATGTCAAGCGTCTGCGTGGTCACGGTGTCGATCTTGCCGATCGATCCTGGCGTGCCGGCGTTGTTGACCAAGGCGGTGACCGGACCCAGCCTTTCGTCAACCGTCCGATAGAGCGCCAGGATTGATGCCTCGTCAGCCATCTCGGCGCGGACCGCGATGGCCATTCCGCCGGCGGCTTCGATGTCGGCGACCACCGCGTCCGCGAGCGCCTGATTCGACTGGTAGGTCAGCGCGACCGCATAGCCACGCGCGGCGGCCAACCTGGCGACCGCCTCACCGATCCCCTGGCTGCCGCCGGTGACTAGCATGACCTGTTTCATTCGCCCCTCCCTCGCATTCAACTAACATCGCATTACGGACATCGCATCACGGACATGGGGGGTCATGCAAATGCTCAATCCCGGTCTTCGCCTGGTTCTGGCTGTGCTGGGTACGGTGGGTTACCTTGGCCTCGCGGTGCTGGGCTGGGGCGGTTTCGCCGCGTTCTTCTCCCACCCCGCACTGACCGCCGTCGCGGTCATCCAATGCGCGCTGGCGATCGCCGCGCTGTTTGCCGGCGGGAACCTGAGCCCTGGGGTGAAGGAAGACCGCGGCAACCGCTGGGTGCTGGCCGCGATCATCCTGCCCTCGCTGCTTCAGGCGTGGCTGCCGGCCTGGACCGACCGGCACGATCTGTGGTGCCTGGACGGCGAGATCGCGCGCTGGACCGGGGTGGTACTGTTCGCTGTTGGCGGTGTCCTGCGGCTGTGGCCGGTTTTCGTGCTGGGCAACCGGTTCAGCGGCCTGGTGGCGATCCAGGAAGGGCACACCCTGGTGACCGATGGCATCTACCGCAGGATTCGCAATCCCAGCTACCTGGGCCTGCTGCTTGGGGCGTTGGGCTGGAGCCTGGCGTTCCGCTCCTGGGCCGGGATTATCCTGACGGCCGTGATGGTGCCGCCGCTGATGGTACGGATGTCATCCGAGGAACGACTGCTTCAAGCCGAGTTCGGCGCGGAGTATGCCGCCTACCGCGCCCGCACCGCGCGGCTGCTGCCCAGGATCTATTAGCGCCGGGGGTCTATTAGCATTCCTCTTGCGTTGCCGTATCATGCGACGACAAGCAACAACGGGAGGGTCCGGATCGTGCTGGGTCTAATGCAGTCGCAAGGGCTGATGATTTCGTCGATCCTGACCCATGCCGCTCGGCACCACGGATCCGGCGAAGTGGTGTCGCGCACGCACGAGAACACGACGCACCGGTACACCTGGCGGGATGTCGAAGCGCGGTCCCGCCGCCTGGTGCGGGTGCTGCAGCGGCTGGGCGTGGAGGCGGGTGACCGCGTCGGCACGCTGGCCTGGAACGGCTTTCGACATCTGGAAGTCTACTACGCCGCGCCGGGGATGGGGGCGATCTGTCATACCATCAACCCCCGCCTGCATCCGGATGATATTTGCTACATTATCACTCATGCTCAGGACAAAGTTCTATTCGTCGACGTGAGTTTTGCCGCGCTGATCACCGCCATCGCGGCGAACATCTCGGACAACGTCAAGACCGTTGTCATGCTGACTGCCTCGGAAAATATGCCGGAGGTGACCCTGGCGCCCCGCATGACGCTGGCCTGCTACGACCAGATCACCGACGCGACAGACGATGACTATGTCTGGCCGAGATTCGACGAGAACACCGCCAGCGCGCTGTGCTACACCTCCGGCACCACGGGGCGGCCGAAAGGCGTGCTGTACAGCCACCGCTCGACCTGGCTGCATGCCTATTCCACTGCCCTGCCCGATGTGCTGTGCATCCGGGCGACCAGCCGCGTGTTGCCTGTCGTGCCGATGTTTCACGTCAACGCCTGGGGAATGCCGTACGCCGCGGCGTTGACCGGTGCGTCACTGGTGCTGCCAGGCCGCCATTTGGACGGGGCCAGCATGGCGCACCTGCTCAACGCCGAACGCGTCACCTTCACCGCCGGCGTGCCTACTGTCTGGCTTGGACTGCTGCAGTATCTGCGCTCCAGCGGCGAGGTCCTGGAGACGGTCGAGCGCATCATGACCGGCGGATCCGCCGCCCCGCCGCTGCTGATCGAGGCGTTCCGCGACGATTACGGCGTCAGGGTGGAGCATGGCTGGGGCATGACCGAACTCAGTCCCGTCGGAACCTACAACGCGCCAAAGACGCCGCAACTGAGCCTGTTGAAGGACGCGGCGGCGGCGCACATGCTGAAGCAGGGCCGCATCCTGCCTGGAATCGACATGAAGATCGTCGATGGCGAGGGCAAGGAACTGCCGTGGGACGGCATTGCGTTCGGCGACCTGATGGTGAAGGGCCCGTGGATCGCCGGCGGCTATTTCGGTGAGGAACCGGGCAGCGCGGTGGACGAGGACGGCTGGTTCGCCACCGGCGACGTTGCGACCATCGATGCCGACGGCTTCATGGAGATCACCGACCGATCGAAGGATGTCATAAAGTCCGGCGGCGAGTGGATCAGTTCGATCACGCTCGAAAACATCGCCGTCTCGCACCCCGACGTGGCCGAGGCGGCGGTGATTGCCGCCACGCATGAGAAATGGGACGAGCGTCCGCTGCTGCTGGTAGTGCCCACGCCGGGCAAAACCGTCGATCCGGCGTCGGTCCTGGCGCTGTACGAGGGCAAGGTCGCCAAATGGTGGCTGCCGGACGAGGTGGTCGTGGTGCCGGAGTTGCCGCACACCGCCACCGGCAAATTGCTGAAGACGAGCCTGCGTGCGCGGTTCAAGGACCATTATATGAAATCCTGATATGAAGTCGTGATTCTGGCGCTTGGACCTGAAGCTTCTGGCCTGGGGAGTGCGGCGGCGGCCGTCGCCGCTGCCCAGACTGTGGCTGTTTACTGATGACCGGCGGCTACCCGACCCGCGAGCCGCCGTCGCCGCTCTGCCACGCGGCAAAGCCGGCGTCGTGCTCCGCCACGATCCCGACCCCGCGCGATCGGCGCTGGGCCGGGATTTGGCTCGGATCTGCCGAGCGCGGCGCCTGGTGCTGGTGGTGGCGGGCGACACGAGACTGGCGACAGCGTTGAAAGCGGGTGTCCACCTACGCGACGGACATTGGCCCGACCCTCGCCGATCGATCGGCACGGTAACAAGCTCCGCCCATTCGGTTCGCGACCTGAGACGCGCGCGTCGGGCGGGCGCCGATCTGGTGTTTCTGTCACCGGCCTTCCCCACGGCAAGCCATGCCGGGACGCCCAGCCTGGGCCCGCTACGCTGGGCCGCGATCGCCCGACACAGCCCCGTTGGCCTCGCCGCGCTCGGTGGAGTGGACGGCACCACGGTAAGACAGTTGCCCACCCGTCTTTGCAAGGCTGTGGGGGCAATCGGGGCGCTGGCCGCAAACGAAGGTCATTTGTAAGGCAGGCTGCCGTGACCATTCCGACGTTCGCCATTCCAGACCCTGTTCCCTTCGACCGCCTACTGTCGCTTGAAGGCCGCTGTCCCGTTGTTACAGGCGGCAGTCGCGGCATCGGCGAGGCCGTCGTGCTGCGCCTGGCCGAGGCGGGCGCCTGCGTTGTCGTGGCCGCGCGGGGCCGGGAAGGACTTGCCAAGATCGAGGCAAAGGTCGCGGCCGAGGGCGGGCAGGCTGCTTGCATCCAAGCGGACGCCGGTTTGGCGGCGTCGATATTCTTGTCAATAACGCCGCGGTGTTTCCGCCGCGTCTGTCGGTTGAGATGACCGAGGAAATCTGGGACCAAACCGTCAACACGGATCTGAAGGGGCCGTTCTTTCTGGCGAAGGTAGCGGCCCTTGAAATGATCAAGGCCGGCCGCGGCGGCCGCATCATCAACGTGCTTTCGACCGAAATCTTCCGGCCGACCGGCATGCTTGCCGCCTACGGCGCTGCCAAAGCTGGCCTGATGGCCGTCACCCACTCGATGGCCGTGGAATTGGGCCAGCATGGCATCCTGGTCAACGCGGTCATTCCTGGCGCGACCATGACCGCCGAACGCATCGCGGCGTTGCAGTCGGGCGCCACAAAGGCGCCGTTTGAGGTGGCTCCCGCCGATGCGCCCCAAACGCTCGCCAAGCAGCGCGAGCTTCTGCAAAACGGCGGTTTGCGCGAGCACTTCGGCAACCTGCCACTCGGGCGCACTGGCTATCCCGATGACCTCGCCAAGGCGGTGCTGTTCATGGCTTCCGATCTGGCCAGCTATGTTAGCGGAACGTGCCTGACAGTGGATGGCGCGCAAACCTTGCGTTGAGTGCCGCGCCCCCAGTGAAGCCACCGAACCTACTTCAGCCGATCCCGCCAGGCTTGTGGTCTTTCCTCCTGTATCCCGGGTCGTCATGACGGTTGCGGGATGGGAGGGGCGAAGTCTCCATCTCCTCAGGCGGGGCGCTAAGACCCCAGAAGAACCAACGGTGGGGCATCCATGCGTCAGGACATCGCATTCAAAGCGGAAGACGGGACCGTGCTTCGGGGGTGGCACTATCTGCCCGATGGCGGTTCGCCGAAGCATCCCACCATCGTGATGGCGCATGGTTTCTCAGCGGTGAAGGAGATGTACCTCGACCGCTTTGCAGAAGCGTTCGCCAAGGCCGGATTGGCCGCTGTCGTGTTCGACAACCGAAACTTTGGCGCCAGCGACGGCGAGCCTAGGCAGGAAATCGATCCCGGGGTGCAGGTTCGTGACTACCGCGACGCCATTACCCACGCCGCCGCCTTGCCGGACACCGACCCGAACCGCATCGGGATCTGGGGTTCCAGCTACAGCGGCGCGCATGTGCTGGTGGTTGGCGCGATCGATCGGCGGGTGAAATGCGTCGTTTCGCAAGTGCCGCTGATCAGCGGGCACGCCAATGCGCGCCGTCTGATCCGTGCCGATTTCATTGCACCGACCCGCCAGGCGTTCCTGGCTGACCGGCTGGCCCGCTATCGTGGCGAGGCACCGGCGATGCTTCCCGTCGTCGCGCAAGATCCGACCGCACCGGCAGCCTTGCCGACGTCCGACTCCTGGGCATGGTTCACCGAGACCGCCCGAATGCGCGCGCCGTCCTGGCGTAACGAGGTGACACTGCGTTCGGTTGAGATGTTCATGGAATATGAGCCGGGCGCCCACATCGCCCACATCAGTCCAACGCCGCTTTTGCTGGTGGTGGCGCTGCAAGACCATCTGACGGTCGCCGACGAGGCACTCTCGGCCTACGAACGTGCGCTGCATCCGAAGCATCTCGTCGCGCTCAAGGGCGGCCACTTCGACGCCTACGTGGCGGACTTCGACGCCGCCGCGAACGGCGCGATCGGGTGGTTCAAACAGCATCTGTGACCGGTTCGCTGCTGGCGGAGCGGCGGATAGGCACGTTCATCCGGGCAGCATCCGCCCGAGTGGGCGCCCGGCAAACAGATGGACGTGGAAGTGCGCAACCTCCTGTCCGGAATGGGCCCCGGTATTGGCCAGCAGACGATAACCTGAGGCCTCCAGCCCCAGATCCTTCGCGATCTTTCCCACAGCCCGGACAAAACCCGCGATTTCGGCCTCACTCGCCTCGGCGCTGAAGTCGGCGAAGGAGCAATAAGGCTGCTTCGGGATCACCAGGATATGCGTCGGTGCCTGCGGCGCGATGTCATGAAACGCCAGCACGTGGGCATCCTCGTAGACCTTCTTGCACGGGATTTCGCCGCGCAGGATCCGCGCGAAGATATTCTGCGGGTCATAGGGTGGCAGGCCGCTGACGGACATCGAAACGTCTCCCTTGTGTTATGCCGTTTTACGACGCGGTTCCGCGACGTGCCAGCCATCGGTGACTCATGGTCTGGCGCGCAGCCGCCAGTCCAACCCCGCGCTTGCCAGTTAGCCCAAGGGGCAGCCCTTTGGGCTGCCTGGTACTACGGAATCTTCGACGTGCCGGGGAGGTTCGCCCGAGCGGCTTTCTCGGCGATGCCGCTGATGCCCTCGCGGCGGTTGAGTTCGGTCCAGACGTCGGCCGCACTGATGCCCGCTGACACCCACAGCACGAGCAGATGGTAAAGCACGTCGGCACTCTCGGCGATCAGCGCGTCCCGGTTGCCGGCAACGGCCTCGATCAGGCACTCGACGGCTTCCTCGCCGAATTTCTGCGCGACCTTGGCCGGCCCGCGGGACAGCAGACGCGCCGAGTGACTGATCATCGGATCGGCGCCACGGCGACTCTCGACCACGGCGAACAGCCGATCGAGCACTGCGGCGTCCGAGTCCGCGAGCGGTTCGGCGGCATCGCGAATGCCAGCCTTCTTCGATTTCCCGGATGGCTTCCGCAGCGACTTGATCGGCAGCTTCCCCGAAAGAAAGGCCGCCTTCTTCTTGACCGATTTGGCCATTTCAGGCTGCCGAGCGCGGCAGGCGAACCGGCAGAGCGGCCTGCGCCAGCGCCTGTTTGACCTGATCGATGGTGAACGTGCCGAAATGGAAGACGCTGGCGGCGAGCAGGCCGGTGGCCCCTGCCCTCGCCCCTTCGACGAAGTGTTGCAGCGTTCCGACCCCGCCGGAGGCGATCACCGGCACGCGAACGGCCGCACAGGCTGCGCGCAACAGCTCGAGGTCGAAGCCGGTCCCGGTGCCGTCGCGGTCCATGCTGGTCAGCAGGATTTCGCCCGCGCCCAGTGATACAACCTGGCGGCACCATCGGATCGCGTCGATGCCGGTGTCGCGGCGACCACCATGGGTGAACACCGACCACCTATCGGGGCCGCTCTGCTTGGCGTCGACTGCCACGACCACGCACTGGCTGCCAAACTTGGTCGCGGCTTCACGCACCAGATCGGGACGAGCGACGGCGGCGGAGTTGACGCTGCACTTGTCGGTGCCGGCGAGCAGCAGGCGGCGCATGTCCTCGGTCGAGCGGATGCCGCCGCCGACGGTCAGCGGCAGGAAGACCCGCGCGGCGGTGCGGGAGACGACATCGAGGATGGTATCGCGGTTCTCATGGCTGGCAGTGATATCGAGGAAGCAGAGTTCGTCGGCGCCGACGGCGTCGTAGAGGGCGGCTTGCTCGACCGGATCGCCGGCGTCGCGCAGTGCGAGAAAATTCACGCCCTTGACGACGCGGCCGTCCTTAACGTCCAGGCAGGGAATCACGCGAAGCTTCAACATCAGTGCCGCTTTAGAAAGCGCGGCGGCGCGGGATGCAAGAACATATCCACATTCCCGACGGGCAAAGCACGCCTTGTGTCCCGATTCGACAGTCAGTCATATGCGGATCCGCCCCTTACAGAGGTTCGGATCGATAAGGACACTACTTCGGAACCACCACGCTAGGAGCGGACGAGTTTGCCGGTCACTGGTGTATCAGGCGGCCAGCAGCGCCAGCGCCGCGGCCGGATCGACGCGTCCGTCGTACAGCGCCCGTCCGACGATAACCCCTTCGATTCGCGTGTCTTTCGCCGCCTGCTGCAACGCTGAGAGGTGCGCCAGGGAGCCGACGCCGCCGGAGGCAATCACCGGTGTTGTCAGTCGCTTCGACAAAGCCACTGTCTGGTCAAGGTTGAGGCCGCTCAGCATGCCGTCGCGGCCGATATCGGTATAGATGATCGCCGCCACGCCGGCGTCCTCGAACCGCAGCCCGAGGTCCGCGGCGGGCATCGTGGAGGTCTCGGCCCAACCTTCGGTGGCGACGAAGCCGTCGCGCGCGTCGATGCCGACCGCGATACGGCCGGGGAATTGCTTGCACGCCCGCAGCACCAAGGGCGGGTTCTTGGCGGCGGCGCTGCCCAGGATGACCCGATGGACACCGGCGTCGAGCCAGGCGGCGACCGTGGGGAGGTCACGGATCCCGCCACCGAGCTGGACCGGGATCGTGACATTGGCGAGGATCGCGCGTACCGCGGCGACGTTGACCGGCTGGCC
>DASYBP010000342.1:0-1705 GCA_036500715.1 Rhodopila sp. | reverse complement strand
GGGAGCATTACCTTGCGCTTGTTGGTTGCCATGACCGCTTCCCCCTGAGCTTGCCTACCGCGAGTTAGCCCCGAATGGCTGGCGACGCCAGATGCGCCGCCGGCTGTTGTTGGCCGGTTGGCGGTCTCACAGGAACGTCAGGGGCTCGCTCATGGCCTGGTCCAGGATGATATCGGCCACGGCTGGGTCTTCGGTGATTGGTCCCAGTGTATGCACCGGGCGGCCGGCGGCGCCGCGGGCATTCTGTTCGGCTGCGATCAGCGCCGGCAGATCATCGCGCACGTGGGCCCCCTGGTTAGCAAAAAAGCCGATCGCGATGACCGGGTGGGTGCGCAATCCGCGCAGCGCGTCGGCGACAAAGGGGGCTTCCTCCAGGCAGGCCGGTTCCACCCGCGCGAAAAGGGTGGTGGCCGCGACGCGGGCGGCATGGCGGTGCAGCGCCAGGGTCTGGCCGGGGGCGGTGGCCGAGCCATGGCCGATGATAACGATGGCGGCCGTGTGCGAAGCAATGAAGTGAGTCGCGCAGTAGGCTAGTGCCTGACGTTCGATGATGCCGGCCATGCCGTCGTGGACGCCGATCGGCGGGCACAGCATGATCTGGCGGGACAAGCGGCGGCCGCCAGTCGCGGCACGGAGCGCCTCCGGCACGGCGACGCGGACGAACCAGCCGTCCTCCATGAAGAACGGCACCACACGGATATCGGGGCGGATCGCCGGCGCATCGAGCCTGGCCAATGCCGAGCCGACCGACGGCGTGCCGTTCAGCACGGCGACCTCTATCCGGCTGAACCGCCCGCCGATTCGGAGCGCTTCGGCGTGCCGGAGCATGGCACTGCTGGCATCCGGATAGCGTGCCGATCCGTGACCGACCAGCAGCAAGCCGTCGCGCGAAGACAAGACAGACACTCCTGATATCGGTGTTAAATGTTCGAGAGGCCTTGGCGGTTTGCCCGCTAACCTGATCCGGCGCACATAAGTCTGGACCGAAGATCCGATGGACGGCAAGGAGTCGAAAATGGCGGAGGAACTACCTCCAAGGGAGGCAATGGAATTCGACGTCGTGATCGTCGGGGGCGGGCCGTCCGGCCTGGCGGCGGCGATCCGATTGAAGCAGCTCAATCCGGACATCGCGGTCTGCCTGGTGGAGAAGGGCGGCGAGGTGGGGGCGCATATTCTGTCCGGCGCCGTCGTCGAGCCGCGTGCCCTGAACGAGCTGATTCCGGACTGGAAGGAAAAGGGTGCCCCGCTCGATACCCCGGCGGGGGAGGACCGGTTCCTGTTCCTGACCGCGAAGCGGGCGTTCAAGATGCCGACGCCGCCACAGATGAACAATCACGGCAACTACATCGTCTCGCTGGGCAATGTGGTGCGCTGGCTGGGAACCCAAGCCGAGGAACTGGGCGTCGAGATCTACCCCGGCTTCGCCGCCACGGAACTGCTGCAGGAAGACGGCCGCATCGCCGGCATTGCCACCGGCGACATGGGCATCGGCAAGGACGGTCAGCCGACCGGCAACTTCCAGCGCGGGATGGCGCTGCGGGCCCGCTATACGCTGTTCGCCGAGGGCTGCCGCGGGTCGCTGTCCAAGCAACTGATGCAGCGATTCAACCTGCGCGACGGCAAGGACCCACAGACGTATGGGATCGGCATCAAGGAATTGTGGGAAATCCCGGCCGGCAACCATAAGCCTGGCCTCATCATGCAC
>DASYBP010000341.1:0-5151 GCA_036500715.1 Rhodopila sp. | reverse complement strand
CCGGGTGGTGTTGAATCTGGACCAGGCACAGATTCTTGCGATCAACGGCGACGAAGTCATCCTGGATGAACGCCTGCTGCTCGCTCAGTTCGGGTTGCAGGCCGTCGGGCTTGTGGTAGCGCCAGACCCTGGTTCGGTCGGGCCGATCCACCACCCGGCCGTGCACCTGCACGACATCGCCGGGCGTGATGAAGGTGGCAGGATGGGTGACGGTCTTGCCATTCAGCCTGATGGCGCCTTCCGCCAGCATGCGCTCTGCGTCCCGGCGGCTGGCGACCCCGGCGCGCGACAGGAACTTGGCGATGCGGTCGCCACGATGCGCCTCGGCCGAGGCGTTCATGCCGTTCGGACCCCTACGTCGCGGCGGCAGAAGGCCTCGGCCCAGACCACGGCATCCACCCCCGCGTAGGCTCTTTCGCGAGCCTGACGAACATCGGGGGCGGTCGCGCAGATCGTCAGGACTCGGCCCCGCGCGGCCAGAATAGCACCGTCGGGGCCGGTCTCGGTCCCAGCGTGAAATACTGTCACGCCCGGCCTGGCAGCAGCAGCATCGAGCCCGGTGATCGTTGAACCAAGTTGGGGCGCGTCCGGGTAGCCGCGCGCGGCCATGACGACCGCGACGGCGGCCTGGTTATTCCAGCGAAGGTCGAAGTCGCGCAGTTCGCCGTCGCAAGCAGCCTGCAGGGCTGGCAACAGGTCGGACTGCAGGCGCGGCAGGATCACCTGGCACTCGGGGTCGCCGAACCGGACGTTGAATTCGATGAGTTTCGCGCCTTCTTCGGTCAACATCAGGCCGGCGAACAGGATGCCGCGGAAAGGCGTGCCCCGGCGGGCCATTTCGCGCAGCGCAGGGCGGATAATGAGCTCGAGACAGGCTTGCTCCAGCTTGGGCGGGAAATCGGGCACCGGGCTGTACGCGCCCATGCCGCCAGTATTGGGACCGGTGTCGCCGTCGCCAACCCGCTTGTAATCATGCGCGGATCCAAGCAGCAAGGCATCCTGGCCGTCGCACAGGGCAAAGAGGGAAATTTCGTCGCCGGTCAGGTATTCTTCGATCACGATAGCGGCGCCCGATTCGCCGAAGATCTTCTTGTCCATCAGGGCGTCAATGGCGGTTTCAGCTTCTTCGATCGTTGTGGCGACCGTCACGCCCTTGCCGGCGGCGAGGCCGTCGGCTTTCACGACAACTGGCGCACCGCGCTTGCGAACGAAGGCGCGCGCCACTTCGGCGTCGTCAAAGCGTTCCCACAAGGCTGTGGGGATGCTGGCGGCGTCAGCGATTTCCTTGGTGAAGGTCTTGCTGCCCTCGAGCTGGGCCGCGGCCTTGGTCGGGCCGCAGCAGGCGATGCCCGCAGCCTCCATCATGTCGGTGATGCCGGCGACCAGGGGCGCTTCGGAGCCGGGAACCACCAGGTCGATGGCGTGGTCCTGGGCGAAGGCGACCAGCGTCGGGATGTCGAGGGCATTGATGTCGACACATTCCGCCACGGCGGCGATGCCGGGGTTGCCGGGGGCGCAGTACAGCTTGGTCAGCAGCGGGCTGTTGGCGATGGCCCAGCACAGCGCGTGCTCACGTCCGCCCGAGCCGACGACCAGCACTTGCATCATTGTCTCCTGTTCATCGGTCTGCAGTGTTCTGCGGTTTCCTGGGGCCTTCGCGTAGCATAGGCTAGCGGAATGGACGATCCACGCCCCTCTCCGGTTTCCAATCTGCCGGAATATACCGTCTCCGAGATCTCCGGCGCGGTGAAACGCACGCTGGAGACCACGTTCGGGCGGGTACGCGTGCGCGGGGAGCTGACGGAGGTGAAACGATATCCGTCCGGGCACATCTATCTGTCGCTGAAGGACGACGTGGCGAAAATCAGCGGGATTGTTTGGAAGAGTTCCGTGCCCCGGCTCGGGATGGTGCCGGAAAACGGCATTGAAGTGATCGCGACGGGCCGGATTTCCGCCTTCAGCGAGCGATCGTCATATCAGTTGATTATCGAGCGTATGGAATACGCCGGGGTTGGGGCGCTGTTGGCGCGAATCGAAATGATTCGCCAGCGGCTAGCCACCGAGGGGCTGTTCGATACCAGCCGCAAACGCCTGTTGCCAGGGCTTCCCAAGGTTATCGGGGTGGTGACCAGCGAGCGCGGCGCGGTCATTCAGGACATCAAGATCACCATCGCGCGGCGCTTCCCCCGGACCATTCTTGTATGGCCGGTCCCGGTGCAGGGCGAGGGAGCGGCGGAGCGTATTGCGGCGGCGATTGCCGGTTTCGATGCGATCCCGGCAGGTGGAGCGATCCCGCGGCCGGATGTGCTGATCGTGGCGCGGGGCGGCGGCAGCCTGGAAGACCTGATGGCCTTCAATGAGGAGATCGTTGTCCGAGCGGCGGTCTCCTGCCGGATTCCGCTCATTTCGGCGGTGGGACATGAGACCGACACGACGCTGATCGATTTCGTGTCCGACCGCAGGGCCCCGACGCCCACCGCAGCGGCGGAGATGGCGGTTCCAGCGCGGGCGGATCTGGTGGCGGATCTCGCGCAAAAGGGGTCCCGGCTTGTTGGAGCACTGAACCGGGTCGCGCAGGAGAACCGGCTGCTGTTGTCGCGGGCTGAACGCGGGCTACCGGATCTGCCGGCGTTGCTGGGGGCGGCGCGGCAGCGGCTGGACGACCGAACCGAGCGGGCATTGATGGCGCTGCCGTCGCTGGTCGCAAAGCGTCGGGTGGTGTTGACGGCGATCGAACGGCGCCTGCCTGACCCGCGCCATTTGACCGCTGGCGCGCGGGAGGCGGTGCGAGACCGGGAATTGCGTCTGCGGCTGTCGGCGCCGGGGCTGGTCGCGGCGCGGCTGTCGGGGTTGGAGGTTGTGTCGCAGCGGCTGAATGGTGCCGTGCACCGGGCGTTGGCGATTTTGCGCGGGCGGGCCGAACGGGTGACGGGCCGGATGTCCGAGGCGCCGCTTCGGGCCGGGTTGCGGGAGGCGCGGGCGCATCTGGCGGGACTGGGGCCCAGGCTGGAAACGGCATCGCCGATGGCGTTGTTGCAGCGGGGGTATGTGCTGGTGACGACGCCGTCTGGGGTGGCGGTTACGACCGCGGCCTCGGTGAAGCCGGGCGGGCGGTTGCGGCTGCATTTTGGCGACGGCACGGTGGACACGGTCGCGCAAGGCGGGGCAAGTCGGCCTCGATCGCCGGGGGCGCAGGAGACGCTGGATCTATGAGAAGGTTGGGGATTTATAAGACGGTTGGCATGATCGCGTCCGCGCGGTCGAACGCCGCGCGGACGCGATCGAAGCGCTTGGTGACAGCTTCGCGCTCGCTTGTATGGGTCAGGACGTAGAATTCGTTGTCAAGGATAGCCCGCAGGACGCGGCGCCCGACGGTTTCGGGGGCGAGGACGCCGTTCGCGAAGGCGAATTTGATCGCCTCCTGTTCGGGACGTTTGTAGCTCCCGCCGAAACGGTCGGGCCGTGTGGCAGCGGACTCAAAGATGGCGGTGTCGACGGCCCCCGGACAAAGAATCGAAACGCCGATGTTGCTGCCGGCCAGTTCCTGTTCCAGCGCCTCTGATAGTGCCATGACGGCGTATTTGGTCATTGCGTAGGCGCCCTGGTTGCGGCCCGGGCGGACGAACAGACTGGAGACTGACCCGGTGTTGACGACGTGGCCGGTTTCGCCGTGGCGGCGGATCATGGGGACGAAGGTGCGGATGCCGTTGACCACGCCTTTGACGTTGACGCCGATGACCCATTCCCATTCCTCGAGCGTGACGTTCTCGATGGGCGTGCCATGCATCGCGACGCCGGCATTGTTGACCGCGATATGCAGTGCGCCAAAGGTTTTGAGCACGGCCTCGCCTGCCGCCGCGACCGAGGCCGGGTCGGAGACGTCGGTCGTTACGCTGAGGGTTCTGACGCCGATGGCTTCGATTGTCTTGCGTGCGGCTTCCAGGGGTTCGGGGCGAAGGTCTGCGAGGACGATGTTCGCGCCGGCCTGGGCCAGGACTTTGGTGATTCCGAGGCCGATGCCGGACGCCGCGCCGGTGACGATGGCGGTCTTGCCCCTAACGTTACGCATGTTCGGCGGCCATCTCCTTGAACGTTTCGATTGCCGTCAGAAGTGCTTCACGGACCAGAGGTGCGCCGACGTAGCCGGCAAGATGCAACAGGGCTTCCGAGAGTTCGTCCTCGGTCCAGCCTTGGTTGCGGGCGAAGCGGAGATGCAGTTTCAGTTCGGGGTCGCGGCCCTGTGCGGCGTCGGAGATGACGCAGATCAGGGCGCGTGTTTTCAGGTCGAGACCGGGACGGTTCCACAGGGTGCCGAAGATCGCTTCCTGGGTGTAGGCGGCGAATTTTTCCATGATCGGATGCCGGTAGACGCCGTTGTCGAGCTTGTCGGCATAGGCGTCGCCCATGAGTTTGCGGCGCATCGCCTTGCCCTGGGTGCGTCGGTCGTCGGCCATTGGTTTCTCCTCCCGTCTGACGCAACGAGTTTCCAACAACCGAGGACGTTTGGCTAGCAGCCTGTCGGACTGAGTTCATCGCCGGGCGAAGTGAGCGACCTGACGCGGGGCGATCCGCCCGGTCAGCACGTGGTCTGAAGCGGCATCTGATAAAGATTGAATCGAATAGCTCAATCTTTTCCGGGGAGTGTCCGATTCGCTGTGTAAATAGCTCCATGGCCATTGGTTTCGTATCGTGCGGTCAGCTAGCTAACTGCACGATACGACCTCCAAACAAAATCAGGAACTGCAACTTTGCCTCCCCCAGATGATCGCCAGCTTCCAGCGTTGGCCGGCATGTTGGATCGCCAGGTAGAGCAATTTCAAGGCCG
Source organism: Rhodopila sp. (assembly GCA_036500715.1). Lineage (GTDB taxonomy): Bacteria > Pseudomonadota > Alphaproteobacteria > Acetobacterales > Acetobacteraceae > Rhodopila. Next base: position 326 of record DASYBP010000341.1, on the reverse strand, counting down.
CCTCGTCAGACGAAAAGCTCCTCCGCGTCTTGATCACCTTGCGCAGGCCGCGGTTCAGACTCTCCACCGCGTTGGTGGTGTAAAACATCTGGCGGATCGGGGTCGCTCCGACCCGACGCCCACTCGCCGCTCTTCGTACGCCCGTGCTGAACTCGCACGAAGGCCATCTAGACCGAGTTTCCCTTTTTGAAAAGACGCAAGTATCTGCAATACCTACATAATCTCCTGAAATCGCTCACCGTTACTGGCTACAAGTCCACCCCCAGTAGCTCGAAGGCCTTGCGCTGGAGCGGCGTCGGGCGGGTCAGCACGGTCAGCGGATAGTC
>DASYBP010000340.1:0-2150 GCA_036500715.1 Rhodopila sp. | reverse complement strand
CGACGGTTCGAACTGCTGGCGATGCCGCATCTGGGTGCGGCGTTCAACCTCGCGCGTTGGCTGACCGGCAATACCGCCGATGCCGAGGACGTGGTGCAGGACGCCTATCTGCGGGCTCTGCTTCACTCTCTGTGGAACTTGGATGGCGTTGCCTGTGGTGTCGCGAGGCGGCATCAGGAAGGATGAAAAAATCAGCGTTGTGGGCGTCGGTGGCGAAGCAGAAAGTCTCGCTTGTAGAGCGCGAAGGTCCTGGCTGGACCGTCTCGTTGGTCGACCAAGGTGACGCAGACTGTCCGATTTGTGGTACGCGGTCCAGTTCCCGGCATGGGTCTTATATCCGGTCTCTTCAGGACTTGCCGGCGCAAGGAACGCCGGTCCTGATCGAGGCCCGGGTGACCCGATGGCGTTGTCTAAATGGTCAGTGTGAGCGCCGCACTTTTGCCGGGCGTCGACCGGATCTCACCGCCCCGTTCGCACGCCGCACCACGCGCATGGCTGGGATCGTGCGGCTGTTCGGCCATGCCGCGGGTGGACGTCCGTCCGAGCGGCTGCTGGCCCGCCGGAGCATGCCGGTCGGCCACACCACCATATTACGGCATGTAAAGCGCGGTGCCCGCGGCGGCCCGGCGACCCTCCGCGTGGCCGGGATTGACGATTGGGCTTGGAAGAAAGGCACACCCTACGGGACGATGATCGTCGACCTTGAGCGTCGCCAAGTCGTCGACGTGTTGGCGGATCGCTCGGCGGGTTCGACCGCCGCGTGGCTCCGCCTCCACCCAGAGGTCGAAATGGTCAGCCGCGACCGAGCGGGACTATACGCCGATGGTGCACGGCAGGGAGCGCCACAGGCACGGCAAATCGCGGATCGGTTTCACCTGCTCCAGAACTTTCGCGAAGCTGTCGAGCGGCAGCTGAGTGGGTTAGGTCCGCCGATCCGGCGAGGGCCGCCTTCGATTACGAAGGATGACGTCGACCCAATGATGGCGCTCACCAGAGACCAATTCTGTGTGTCTGAGGCCGAGCAGCAAATCTTATCGCGGCGAGGCCGCGATGCTGATCGCCAGGCCCTGTTCGACCGGATCAGGGCCTTATATGACGCCGAGGTGACGATCAAGGATATCGCCCAAGAGTTGGGTCTCGGTCTCCGGCGGGTTCAACGTTGGGTGCGTCTTATTGAGCTGCCCGCGGGTAACGTCATGGCGCCGAAATCATGCACCCCCGCTTATCACGGCGTGTATCTCGCGCGGCGCTGGGCCGAAGGCGTCACCGCGGTGAAGGTGCTGTGGGCGGAAATCACCCGGCGCGGCTACACCGGATCCCACAGCCATCTGGCGCGCTTCCTTGCGCCGTGGCGAAGGGCGATCCCCGCGATCACCACGATGCCTGCCAGCGCTTTTTCCCCGCCCGAGACTGAGGCCGTAATACCACCGCGGGTGGCGACCCTGGACCCGATGACCGGTCGGCGGATCTCATCGCTCACCGCGGCGGCACTTTGTGTCAAACCGCGCGGCGAGATGACGCCCCGGCAGAAAGTCACTGTTGATGTGCTCAAGGCGGCGTCAGCGGAATTCACCGCGATGCGCGGATTGGCCATGCGGTTCGCCGGACTGCTTCGCGGTGGCGACATCGAGAAGCTGGACGTATGGTTGCGCGACGCGCGACATTGCGGGCTTCACGCCATGCGGACTTTCGTGGGAAAATTACGCCAGGATATCGACGCGGTTCGCAACGCCATCCTCGAACCCTGGAGCAATGGCCAGGTCGAAGGCCAAATCAATCGGTTGAAGACGCTCAAGCGGGCTATGTATGGTCGCGCCAGCGTCGAGTTACTGCGCGCGAGAATGATGCCACTACAGGACTAGAGATTCCACAGAGAGTGAAGCAGAGTCATAAAATAGCCATTGCCAGAGACCTGCTGTGTCCTCTGACTAATTTTGCACCAGAGCCCGCGGCAGATCCGCCTGCCTGACCGTGTTCATCGCCGTTGCCCATCACAACCTCGTATCCCTGGATTGGCGTCATGCCGCGGTAAATGCGCCGGCATATGCATTCCGGCGCGGTCGAGAATCGTGCCGAGCGCTTCACGAGCCTGGCACGTCCGAACGCCGTGGCGGAATGCATATGCCGGCGCATTTACCGCGGCATAACGC
>DASYBP010000339.1:0-10440 GCA_036500715.1 Rhodopila sp. | reverse complement strand
GACGGCCATGATGGGATATCCGATACGCCTTAGGGGTCGGGAACGGCTGTTCAGCGCGGGCGCACCCGGCTGACATACGCCCCTAAACGAAACCTGCCCTGTGCAATCGGTCAAAACCTGTGCCGTCGCACCAGTCACGCGCCGGGTGGCCTCGGCCGTCTCGGTTCGCGGGACGGTTCGTTGCAGAAATCCGCCCGCCAACCGAGGTCCGGCTCGGTGCTAGATCTGCCGCTTGTTCAGTTGCTCCGCCACATAGCCCGCCTGACGGATCGCCAGCGCCGCAATGGTCAGCGTCGGATTCTCCGCGCCCGACGAGGTGAACTGGCTGCCGTCGGAGATGAAAAGGTTCGGCACGTCGTGTGATTGGCCGTAGCTGTTGCAGACGCCATCACGCGGGTTCTGGCTCTGGCGGCACGTGCCCATGTTGTGGGTGCTAGGGAATGGCGGCAACTCGAACACCTGAGCGGCGCCCAACGACTCGTAGATTGCTCGGCCGGCCTTGAAGGCGTGGTTGCGCATCGCGAAGTCGTTCTCGTGGTCGGTGAAATGCACCACCGGCACCGGCAGTCCATGCTGGTCCCGTTCGGTCGGGTGCAGGGTAATGCCGTTTCCGGTTTGTGGCAGATCCTCGCCAACCAGCCACATCCCGGCGAAATGATCGTACATCTCAATGATCTGTGCGTAGTCGCGACCCCACGCGTTCGGGATCAGGTTGGTGGCGAGCCCAGCGAGGCCGAAGCCGGGAAGCGTTTCGATCTCGTATCCGCCGGCGAAGCCGCGCCGGGGATCGAAGCGGGCTTCGTCCTTGACGATGCCCGCCATCTGGGTGCCGCGCTCAAAATTCACCCGGCCCGGCATGATGGCGTAGACGGTTCCGCTCATGTGCCGCATGAAGTTGCGGCCCACCTGACCGGAGGAGTTCCCGAGCCCATCGGGATATTTCGACGATTCCGAGTTCAGCAGCAGACGCGGTGTCTCCACCGCGTTGCCGGCGACGCAGACGGCACGCGCCTTCTGTTCGTAGTGGTTGCCGGCCTTGTCGGCATAGATCACGCCGGTCACCTGGCCACTGGCATCATGAGTGATGCGCAGCGCCATGCTGTCGGGCCGCAGCTCGAAGTGCCCGGTTGCCTCGGCCTTTGGAATCTCGGTGTAGAGCGTTGACCATTTCGCGCCGATGGCGCAGCCGGCCATGCAGAAGCCGATCTGGTGGCACGCCGGCCGGCCATCGCGCGGCTCGGAGTTTATGGCCATGTTGCCGCTGTGAAATTCCGTGTAGCCGACACGCTTGGCGCCGGCGGCCAGCACCTTGTAGTTGTTGTTGCCGGGCAGCCGGGGGATGCCGTGAGTGCCGGTGACGCCCATCTTGTCTTCGGCCTTGTCATAGAACGGCTCAACCTCCGCAAAGCTCAGCGGCCAATCGAGCAGATTGGCCTCCTGGATCTCGCCGTAGGTGGTGCGGGCCTTGAACTCATGTTCCTGAAAGCGCAGCGCCGCGCCGGCCCAGTGCACCGATGTGCCGCCGACCGTCTTGCACACCCAGAGCGGCAAACCGGCGTTGAGCTCGCCAGTGCCGATGCGCTTGTCGAGCCAGGTCAACCGCCCGAACATCGTGTCGTTATCGTTGACGATGTCACTCAGGGACAGGCGCGGCCCGGCCTCCAGGCAGACAACGTCAACGCCTTTCTGCGCGAGTTCATTGGACAGCGTGCCGCCGCCGGCGCCGGAACCGACCACCACGACGACGGTATCGTCGTTCAAATCAAATGTCTTGGCCATGATCGTTTCCCCTTTAGATGTTTGGCAGCCAGCCGATGTCGTCGAAGCCGCGGTCGATGTAGCCACCTAGCTCCACCGAGGGGCCGCCATAGCCGAACATTTGGTAGACCTGGGGATTGCCGTACAGGCCGCCGATCGTCTTGGTCCGCACGGTGGTGAAGAACGCGGTCTTCTCCATGCCGCGCAGGACGGCTTCGCGCGTGCCGTCGCTGAGTTCGATCCACGGCATGTTATGGGCGGCGTCAAGTTGGGCGACGCCCTGGACCAGCAACTGCCGCATGGCGGGGTCGGTGCCGGCCTGCTTGTCGAGCGCGTCGACGACGACGGCGTAATACTGCACACCAAGCCTGTCGTGCGGGAACAGGTCGTGGGTCATGAGCAGCAGCGTTCGCGCGGCGTGCGGCTCAAGATTGCTGGTCGCCAGCGCCCAGGCGTGGTCTGGCCCAAGGATCATCGATCCCCCGGCGGCAAGTGCGGTTACCACTATGCCGCTGGTGCGCAAGAATGCCCTTCGCCGCAATCCTTCTTGTTCCATTGTTTCCCCCTGTCTTGTTCCATTCTGTCGGGCTTTTGGCCCGCCTGTTGATTTTGCCGGTAAATCTCCACCCGCTGGTATCGCGCATCAGAGAAGCGCGATACGTCGCGCTTGGATGAAGTGGGAGCAAGTGGATTTAGCGCCGTTTCACGACGCGGCGTCAACGGCAAACCTGCCGTCACCCAAGCGCCGGGGTGACGACTGGGCCGCCGGGGAGGTGGTTTTTGACCCCGCAAGCGCTTGAAATTTTCACCCTGGCCCGAGAGGCGCTTCGGAACAAACTTCTTCCGACGATCCCTATCATTGACATGTGACAGGCTACAGGCTACATTGCGTTATGATAAGAAGCTTCCGGCATCGCGGGCTTAAGCGGCTTGTATGAACGCGGCGACCGGTCCCAGGTTGGCGCGGAGATGCTGGATAAGGTCGAGAACATCCTTTCGCTGCTGGATATCGCCGCCGTGCCGGAAGCGCTGGATTTGCCGGGTTATCGCCTGCACCCATTGCGCGGCGACTTACGCGGCTTCTGGGCTGTAACCGTCCGTGCCAACTGGCGGATTATCTGGCGCTTTGAAGGCACCGACGCCGTAGACGTTGACCTGATCGACTATCACTAAGGAGGAATTGCCCCATGGGTATGTTTGCCCCGCCGCATCCGGGCCGGATTGTCCGGCAGGATTGTCTTAAACCCCTTGGGCTGACCGTGACCGACGCCGCCAAAGCGCTAGGCGTGTCGCGCAACGCTCTGTCCGAACTGACGAACGAGCGGCGCGGCATTTCCCCGGAAATGGCGATCCGGCTGGAAAAGGCGTTCGGCAGCACCGCCGATACCTGGCTGCGTTTGCAGGCCGCCTACGATCTGGCGCAGGCCATGAAGACCGCCGACAAAATCAAGGTGCAGCGCTTTCCGCAACCCGCCGTGGGAGCGGAGTAAATGACTATCAGCGCCGACTCATGGGCCATTGTCGCGGCGACCGGCTTGGGGCCCATTCTGGCCGTGGGCCTTACCCTCGGCTTCACCTACTGGCGCGAGACAATAGGGGCCAAATATAACCGCCGCCTCGGCGTCACCCCGCCGCCGCAACCCGCCGCTGTTAATGCCACGGCCAATGGGTAAGCCGTTGTCCTCAAATACGGAGTCGCACCCGTAACTATTCAGGAACGTTCCGCAGGTGCCGGCGGGATGTAGCCGGGTTCGACGCGCACATCGACAATCGCGACGCCGCCGGCCGCCACCGAGGCGACCGCCGCGCGCAATGCTGGACCAAGGTCTGCGGCATCGCGCACCGGGCCGAAACCCGCGGTGCCTTGTGCGGAACCCAGCTTCGCCAGATCGATTTCAGGATCCGCCAGACGCTGACCGATCCAGCGGTTTTCCACTGGCCGTCCGCGAGTGCGCGCCACCCGCTCCTGATGCGCCTCGTCGTTGAAGAACGACCGGTTGTTGGCGACGATCACCAGCAGCGGAATGTGGTAATGCACCGCGGTCCACAACGCGGTCACGCCCATCAGGAAGTCGCCGTCGCCCAGCACGGCGACAGGCAACCGCCCGGTGCCGCGCAGCGCCAGGGCGGCGCCCACCGCGATCCCCGGACCGCTGCCGACGCCGCCGCCACCGTCGCCGCCGATGTAGTCCAACGGATGCCGCAGCGGCCAGTTAGCCGCGTTCCAGCCCAGCGGCACGTGCAGCAGCGAGACCGGGCGATCCGCCGTCACGGAACGCAGGGCGGTCGCGAGGTGGTCGATCGTAATCGACCCTGCCGTCAGCTCGGGCATCGGGGCGGGCGCAGGATCGCTTCGGAACGGCGCATGGACAACGCCAAGTTCGCGCAGCAGGGCGGCCACGGCGCTGTCGGGTTCGGCTGGCAGCAACAGATCGACCACTGGCAATGCCTGATGATCCATGCTCCAGCCGTTGTGCAGATGGTGATCGAGCGAAACCTGGATCACCTTGCCGGCCGGGGCGACGCCGCAGGCAGCCGTCAGGGTTCCGCCCAGGTCCACCCAGTCGAGGCTGAGGATGACATCGGCCGCACGCAACGCATCCTTCAATGCCTCGGTCGGGAAGATCGCCGGCGCACCGATGTGCAAGGCGTGGTCGGTCGGAAACGCCGCACCGGTCTTGGCGTCCGTCCCCACACGCGCGCCGAGCGCCTCGGCCAGCGCGAGACGCCGCGCCGAGGCGGATTCGTCGCGGGAAACCCGCCCCATCAGGATCACCGGACGAACGGCCTGACGCAGCAGGGTTGCGGCCTGCTCGATCGCCGCCGGCGAGGCGGCCGTTAGCGGTTGCGGCATGAAGCGCGGCGGTTCCACCGATGGCAGCGGTTCCGTCACCGCAGCCTCCTGCATTCCGGCATCCAGATTGACGTAGACCGGTCCGCTCGGGGCGGTCGTTGACAGCCAGTGGGCGCGCATGAGCGCTTCGCGCGCGGCTGCCGGAGAGGCGGGCTGGGAATCCCACTTCACATAGGGTCGCACGATCGCGCCCTGATCCTGCGCGGTGTGGATCCAGTCGATCCAGGGGCGCCGCCTGGCGGCATCCACCGGTCCGGTGGCACCAATCACCAGCAACGGGGCGCGGTCACACCAGGCGTTGAAGATTGCCATGCTGGCATGCAACAGGCCGACATTGGAGTGCACCGCGGCCGCCAACGGCCGTCCAGTGACCTTGGCCCAGCCGTGCGCGATCGCGATCGCGCTCTCCTCGTGCAGGCAGACCAGCATCGTTGGATTTTCGTTGCCGAGGTGGTTGACCAGGCTGTCGTGCAGTCCACGAAAGCTGGCGCCGGGCGTCAGCGCAATCCAGGGAATGTCGAGGCCGCGCAAGGTCTCTGCCACGATGTCGCTGCCGAACAGCGTGTTGCCCGATGCCCGCAGCGGTCGTTCGACGTTGCTGTCGCCCATCCGCCGTCAGATCCGGTGCGTTTCGTGCGTGGAGGGATGGAACAACGTTTCGGGCACGAGAAGACGCGACGACAGCCCTTCGGCGTGATGGCGGCGCAGGAATGCCTCCAGCACGTGCCGGTTCGCGTCCAGTCCGTATGACCAGAAATCCTGTCCCATCAAACGTCGAGCGGCGAGAAGGTGCTCGTCCGCGAACGGCAGCGTCACTTTGCTGGCGGCGACGTCGGCCAGCTTCAGCAAGGCGCGGGTTTTCGCCTGCTCGAACGCCTTCATCACCGCGGCGGGAAGCCAAGGGTGCTGCTGTGCCAGCGCCCCGCGAATGCCGACGATGTGCATGATCGGGAAGATTCGGGTCTTGCGGTACCAGGCCGAGGCGGCAGCGGCGGGATCAGGAAACAGCCATCGGACCTGAGGATGGTTGTCGGCGAAGCAGGAGGGTGCCCGTGGCCCGATGACCGCGTCGATCTCGCCGCTGACGAGCAGGCCGGAAATCGTCGAGCCTTCGGGCGCGTCCTCGACGCGAACATCCGGCGGCAGCCGCAGCGCGATTTTCTCGACACGCCCCGGCTGCTCGTACCCGCCGCGCACCCAGGTGACGTCCGATGGTCTGACACCATATTCATCTTCCAGGATGGCACGCACCCAGACATTGGCGGTGACCTGGTATTCTGGCACGCCGATCCGCTTGCCCTTCAGATCCTCCGGCCGCTGGATCCCTCGGTCGGTGCGAATGTAGATTGAATTGTGGCGGAAGGCGCGCGAGGGGAAGACCGGGACGCCGACGTAAGGACATTCGCCACTCGCTGTCTTCACCGCGAAGCTGCTCATGGACAGTTCGCAGATGTCGAATTCGGCGTGGCGGAACGCGCGGAAGAAGATCTCCTCCGGTTCGAGCAGCATGAAAACCGGATCGACGCCATCAACCTGCACCGAACCGTCGACGAGTGGCCGCACCCGGTCGTAGTCGCCGACCGCGATCGACAGCGAAAACCTGCTCATGCGCGGCGCCTCCACTACTCGGCGGCTTGTTCGATCGGGCACAGCGCGCGCTCTTCCGCCGATACGCCGAGTGTGCGCCAGTCTTCAGTGTTTGGCACCACACCTTCAAAGCTGCGCAGGGTCGCGTGCGGGATCATCGGGTCCGTTCGCCCGATCGCGGGGCCACCTGACTGGAAGCTGCGCGCCGCGGCGACCATGATGCGCCGGAACTGCAGGATAGCGGTGTCGCTGGCGCCCAGTCGTTCCCGCGAGCGGTCGGCAATGGGCCCCATCGATTCCCACATGGCAATGTCCTGGTTGGGGAAGCCGGTGATGCCGGTGAAGTTTCCGCCGCGCATGGCGGCGCGATCCTGCAGGAAGTCGTTTTCGCGGGTCCGGCGCTTGCGGAAACGCTTATCCAGGTCCGGTCCGATCTGCGCGCCGAGGAAGCTGCGCCATGCCTCGGTATCGGGTGTCGTGTCGCCGCCCCAGGCGATGAAATGAAACACCGTGTGGGTGTCATCGATCGGCACGTGCTGAATGGCGAGGTTATACAAATTGTTGGACGGGATCTGCACGGTATAGGGCGCAATGAACAGCGTGGTGCGCACGTAGATGTGGGTCGACGGGTTCAGGATCGGGGTCCGGATCGCGGCATAGCGGAAGCCGAATGGCGTGGGCTGGACATGCAGCCGCGGCGCCTTGTCGTTGGACGGACGCAACCAGCCCTGTTCCAAGGCTTTGGCGCCGTCAACCCTGGCCGGCACCATGTCGGAGATGTGCAGCACCGACGAATGCGCCGAGTCTATCGCGCCTTCGAGGATCTGCGCCCAGTTGCAGTCAACGACGATCTTGGCAATGGCAATGTGCGTGTCCGGGGTTGGCTGAAACACCGGCGGGTCGAACGCTGGCATATCGTTGGCCGGACCCATGTACACCCAGACCAATCCGGCCGCCTCGTGCACTGGGTAGGCCAGGTGTCTGACCTTTTCGTTGAAACGTGAGCCGGCCGGCTCCGATGGCATCTCGAGGACATTGCCGGCGACATCGATTTTCCAGCCGTGATAAAGGCAGCGCAGCCCACATTCCTCGTTGCGACCAAGCGCGAGCGAGGCACGGCGATGCGGACAATGAGCGCCAACGACGCCGACCCGGCCGTCGCTGTCACGGAACGCGACCAGGTCCTCGCCCAGCAGGCGGACCCGGACGGGGTCGCAGTCGGGTGCTGCGACTTCCTCCGCCAGGCAGGCTGGCAGCCAGTGCCGCCGCATGATCTGGCCCATCGGCGCGTCGCCCTCAACGCGGCACAGCAGGTCGTTCTCGGCTGCCGTGAGCATGCTTGTTCCTCCCTGCCTGGACCGGACTAGTGACGCTTAGTATCGCGTATCCAACTCTGCTTCGGAAGTCTGGCAGATTCCGGCTTGCTGCGGGCGCATGCAGCAGATAGCGTGTTCGAGGCGACCAGCGGCAGGGATGCTGCTGATCGCCGGGCAGCGCAGCCCTCAAATCCTCACCCCGTCTTTGCCGAGGTGTGGATTTGAGGGCTTTTTGTTGCGCCTGTCTACGGTTGTGTCAATGCAAGGAACAGGGGGTTTCGGATGGCCGGACCGACGCACCACTCAAAACTGGAAGACGCCGAGCAGCAAGTCGATCACCTGCTGGGCAGCGAATACGAGCATGAACCGGTGCCGATAACGGCACGACGCAGCCTGTTGTCGGTCACCCTGGTGTGGGCGGGGTTTCCGATGATCATCACCGGCGCGATGACCGGCTCCATTCTTGTGCTTGGCATGGGCTTCACCCGCGCGCTGACAGCGATGATCATCGGCAACCTGATCATGCTAGCCTATGTCGGCGCACTGGGCATTCTGGGCACACGCCGCGGAGTGAACTTCGCGCTGCTCGCCAGCGTGGTGTTTGGTGGCAAAGGCTATGTGCTGGCCTCGGGTTTGCTGTCCACCCTGCTGCTGGGGTGGTACGCGGTGCAGACCGGAATCACGGGCGCGCTGGTCAGCAGCACGTATGGGCTGAACTACGTGCTGATGACGGTGATCGCCGGCTTGCTGTATATCGGCATTACCTTCATCGGCGTGCGCGGGCTGCACTATATCGGGTTGATCTCGATCCCGCTGTTCGTCGTGCTGGGTGTATGGGTGGCCGCGCATGCCGCCACCACGACGACCTGGGCCGCCATCGTGGCTTATCCCGGCAACAACGGGGTGGCCAGCATGTCGATGGGCGTCGGGCTGACGGTGGTGATCGCGCTGTTTATCGATGCCGGCACGGTTACCGCTGACTTCAACCGTTGGGCCGGGACGCAGCGAGATTCGCTTCTGGCGACGTTCAGCGCCTTTCCATTCGCCAATACAGTTGCCATGCTGGTGGGCGGGATCATGACCGCCGCGCTGGCGGTGCCCAATGCCAACCCATTCGGCGCCGACAACATGTTCGGCTACATGAACCACATGCAGATCGGCTGGCTGAGTGTGCTGGCGTTTATCTTCCTCTACCTCAATCTGGGCTCGGTGTGTTCGCACTGCCTGTACAACTCGGCCACCGGCTGGTCGCGGATCTTGGGCACCCACATGCGCATGGCCGCCGTGGTGCTGGGCGTGCTGGGGATTATCATCGCTGCCGGAAACGTCTGGGCGTTTTTCATCCAATGGCTGAGTCTGTTGGGCGTGCTGGTGCCGCCGATCGGCGCGATCATCCTGGTTGACCAGTACGTGCTTCGTCCAGGTGCGAAAATGGAAGCGGACTATCGGCCGATCGCATTCGTTGCGTGGGCGATTGGTTCGGCGGTGGCGCTGGTTGTAGAAAACGCCGTTCCGCAATATTCCACGGCGCTGTCTTCGATGATTGTCGGCGGCATCGCTTACTGGGTGTTATCCGCGGTTGCCAGGCCAGCCGAACAGGCGGCGTGATCGCGGCGCGCGAGCAGGAGAACCGAGATGGATTATCAAATCTACGAGCCTGGGGACGTGGTGCTGCAGAGCGGCGCCACTATTCGCGGCTGCAAGCTGGCGTACAAGACGTTCGGCACGCTGAATGCCGCGAAGGACAATGTCATCGTCTACCCGACCTGGTATTCCGGCCAGCACACCGAGAACGAATGGCTTATTGGCGGCGGAATGGCGCTGGATCCGGCAAAACATTTCATCATCATTCCGAATATGCTGGGCAACGGCCTGTCCGCGTCGCCCAGCAACACTGCGGAACCCTACAACGGGCCGCGCTTCCCGAAGATCACCGCGTACGACAACGTCCGCCTGCAGCACAAGCTGGTCACCGAGAGGTTCGGCATCGCGCATGTCGCGCTGGTCACCGGCTGGTCGATGGGTGCGCTGCAAACCTTCCACTGGGGTGCCATGTATCCCTCGATGGTCGAGCGCATCGCGCCGTTCTGTGGATCGGCGAAATGCTCCCGGCACAATTTTGTCTTTCTGGAGGGCGTGAAGGCGGCACTGACCGCCGACGCCGCGTTCGCCGGCGGCTGGTACAAGACGAAGCCGGAGACGGGACTACGCGCCATGGCGAGGGTGTACGCCGGCTGGGGCTTTTCGCAGGCGTTCTACCGCGCCGAACTGGATATCAAGGCGATGGGCTATTCCTCGCTGGAGGACTTCCTGGTGGCGTTCTGGGAGGGGCTTTTCCTGGTCAGGGACGCCAATAACCTGCTGACTATGCTGTGGACCTGGCAGCATGGCGATATCAGCGCCAACGAGATCTACCGCGGCGATTTTCCCAAGGCACTCGCCGCCATCACCGCCAAGGCCTACGTCATGCCCGGCACGACGGATCTGTATTTCCCGCCCGAGGACAGCGAGTTCGAGGTTGCGCACATGCCGAACGCCGAATTTGTGCCGATCAAGTCGATCTGGGGGCACTTCGCCGGCGGTCCGGGCCTCAATCCCGAGGACGTGGCGTTCATCGATGCGAAGCTCAAGGCGCTGATGGCGAGTTGAGCAGGGAGAATACAATGACAGTCTCGTGGAAAAATGACGCCGCGACGCTCGCCGCGGCGGTGCGCCGCAAAGAGGTGTCGGCCGTCGAACTTGCCCGAGCCGCGCTGGTTAGGGTCGAAAAGCTCGATACCGTGTTGCACGCGTTCTGCACGCCGACCCCGGAGGTGGCGCTGCGCGAAGCGGAGGCAGTGGATCGCGCGATCGCCGCGGGTGAACCGGTCGGTCCGCTCGCCGGCGTGCCATACGGGATCAAGGACCTGATCTGTTCGAAGGGCG
>DASYBP010000338.1:0-2617 GCA_036500715.1 Rhodopila sp. | reverse complement strand
GCCGAAGCTCAAAGGCCTGGAGAGCTTCGCGGGCAAGTGGTACCATACCGGCCAATGGCCGCACGAAGGCGTTGACTTCACCGGCAAGCGGGTCGGCATCATCGGCACCGGATCCACCGGTATCCAGGCGATTCCGGTGATCGCAGCCCAGGCCGATCACCTGACGGTGTTTCAGAGAACGCCAAATTTCACTGTGCCGGCGAAAAACGCGCCGTTGACGGAAGAATTCAAGCGTGAGGTGAAGGCGACCTATCCCGCGATACGGCAAAAAACGCGTGAATCGGTCTTCGGCATCCCGCTTGACCCGGCCGACAAGTCGGCGCTGGAGGTTTCGCCGGAGGAGCGGAACGGCCACTACGATAATCTTTGGGAGCTTGGCGGCTTCAGATTTTTTCTGTCCAGCTACAACGATTTGATCATCAACAAGGCCGCCAACGAGACCGCCGCCGAGTTTGTCCGGGCCAAGATTCGTGAAATTGTCAAAGATCCCGTGACGGCCGAGAAACTGTCGCCGCGCAGTTACCCAATAGGCACCAAACGGCCGCCGATCGACACGGATTATTATGAGACGTTCAACCGGGACAATGTCACGCTGATCGATATCAGGAATGCGCCGATCCAGGAGATCACTAAAAAGGGCATTCGTACCCGCGACGCTGAGTACCCGGTGGATATCATCGTTTTCGCGACGGGATTCGATGCAATGACGGGGGCGCTGTTCAACCTCGGTATCCGGGGCCGCGACGGCGCGTCGCTACAGGACAAATGGGCGGAGGGACCGCACACTTACCTGGGCATCGCGACCGCCGGATTCCCGAATCTGTTTATCATTACGGGACCTGGCAGCCCCTCGGTGCTCAGCAACATGCCGGCGTCCATCGAGCAGCATGTGGAATGGATTGCCGAGTGCATCCAGTATCTGCAGCGCCACAACCTCGGGTCGATCGAGGCGACGGAGGAGGCTCAGCACGCCTGGGTAGCCCACGTCAACGAGGTCGCCAACGCTACACTATTCCCCCAGGCTGACTCCTGGTACATGGGCGCCAACATCCCCGGCAAGCCACGTGTTTTCATGCCCTATGCCGGAGGCGTGGGCGCGTATCGTGAACACTGCGCGCAGATCGCCGCCAAGGGCTACGAAGGCTTCGTTACGAGTTGAGGCTCCTGCGATCGGCGGGTTTCATGGCGCTTGCGGTGACGTGATCGCAAATAAGCGAGACGGCGTTCCGGCTTGGAACGCCGGACCCGGCCGTGCGCTTCATCCGGCAATCAGCAGCGCCGAGCGGGGATGACCTGTCTCGGCGTTTGTTTGCGAACCGGGAAGGGACCCGCATGAAGCTGTTCAAATGCCAAAGTTGCGGCCAGGTGCTGTATTTCGACAATACGCGGTGTGAGTCCTGTGGCCACGCGCTGGGTTATCTGCCGGAAGCGATGACGATGACCGCGCTGGAACAGGATGACGCCGTGTTTCGCCCCCTGGCTGCCCCAAAAACCGCTGTCCGCCTGTGCGACAATGCCGGACACGACGCCTGCAACTGGCTGGTGTCGGCCGACAGCGTGGCCACGCTGTGTTTCGCTTGCCGCCACAACCGGACCATCCCGGACCTGTCCATCGAGCAGGATCTGCAGCGCTGGAGGCGCATGGAGGCGGCTAAGCACCACCTGTTTTATTCGCTGCTGCGCCTACGGTTGCCGCTGGAGAATCGAATTGACAACCCGGAACACGGCCTGGCCTTTGATTTCCTGGCCGACAGCCCCGAGACCGGCCCCAAGGTCATGACCGGGCACGACAACGGCCTGATCACCATCGCCCTGGTCGAGGCGGATGACGCCGAACGCGAACGCCGCCGCAGCGCGATGCGCGAACCCTACCGCTCGCTGCTGGGGCACTTCCGTCATGAGGTCGGGCATTACTTTTGGGACGTGCTGGTGCGCGACGGCGGCCGGTTGAACGAATGCCGGGCGGTATTCGGCGATGACAGCCTGGACTACAACGCGGCTTTACAGGCGCATTATCAGAACGGCGCGCCGCCGGATTGGCAGCAGCACTTCGTCAGCCAGTATGCCAGCACCCACCCGTGGGAGGACTGGGCGGAAACCTGGGCGCACTATCTGCACATCATTGATACGCTGGAGATGGCGAGCGCTTTTGGTATCACCGTGAAGCCGCGGCTGACGCGCGACGAGACCCTCAGCGCAGTCATCAACCTCGACCCCTATTCCGCTCATGCCGATATGACGGCGATCATCGATGCGTGGCTGCCTTTGACGTTCGCGATGAACAGCCTAAACCGCGCGATGGGCAGTCCGGATTTGTATCCCTTCGTGCTGTCGCCGGCCGTGGTCGAGAAGCTGGCGTTCGTGCATGAGGTCGTGCACGGGCGCGCGGCTGGTTAGGCTCGGATCCGGACCGCCTGGGACCTGGACGGCAGACCGGTGTCCTGCGGCCGCAAGGGGTGATAACCTTGCGCCAGGAGGATGATTCCGATGGGTCGCAAGACGGTTCTGGTGGCTGGCGGGACGGGTCTGGTCGGCTACGCCGCACTGAAGCATTTTGTCCGCGCACCCGATATCGATGTGATCGCGGTGTCCCGGCGGCTGCCGCCCGATCTGCCGG
>DASYBP010000337.1:0-1876 GCA_036500715.1 Rhodopila sp. | reverse complement strand
GGCATGAACCAGCTTTTGCGGCGCCTGGTGATACTGGATCTCCAGGTAGAGCAAGCCCTCGCTGATATACGTTGCGCCGACGTGTGCAGTCAATCCGACGGTAATCCAACGGATTTGGCCGAGCCAGTGCTCCGCCGGCGCGAGGAACAAAGTGAACAGCAGTAAATACGGCGTCCAGTAGCGGCCGTCGATCCAGAGCAGGCTGGAGAACAGCGCGTCCAAGGGATCGGTCGCCAAGTGACGGATATTGGTGGAGTTGTGGACCAGTAGGAAATGCAGGTGCCGCCTGCTTGCGGTGCGCTGAATGATCGTGGTGATCAGCAGCACGATCAGCCAGAGATACGTCAACGGCGCGCCGCTGACGTATCGCCACGCCGCGGTCAGCCAGCCGCTCAGTCGCGCCTGGACGGATTCGTTTGGCACGGCGATTACCTTGGCACGGCTGGGCGCTTCGGATCGACTCTTGATCGCATGCGACGCCCGGCGTATGGTTTAGCGTAATTACGAAACCCTGCGTATCGTAATTAAGGCTTCCGGCGCAGGCGCTCAGCGATCACGCGAAAGGATCTCTCTCGGTGCGCAGCCGCTACGCGGGCCAACCCTTCAGCACTCCCACTACCGACATCGCCTCGGCGCTCGAACAAGTCAGCATCCCGACGCTGTTGCTGTCCCTGATGCACATCACCGGCGATCCCCGCTTCGTCCGTGACTTCAAACCCGCCGGGATCTTCCTCAACGAGGTCCAGGGGTTCATGTCCGAGGAGGACAAAGCCCGGGCGCGGGCGGAGGCGCTGCCGGTCATCACCGACTATCGCGACCGTGGCTGCCCGGAGCCCGCTGCGCTGCCTCGGGAGCTGATCAAGGAAATGATGGACTGGGCGGTCTGCGAAAGCGTGCCCGACGACTATCTGCCGCTGCTGGCCGAAGAAATGGACCTCGACGGCCTCGATCCTCGTCGACCCAAGCCGCTGGACTCCGACCACGCCGCGCAGTTACCCGTGGTTGTCATCGGCTGCGGCGAATCGGGCATCCTGGCCGGAATTCGCTTGAAGCAGGCCAACATTCCGTTCACCATCGTCGAGAAGAACGCCGGTCCGGGTGGAACCTGGTGGGAAAACAGCTATCCGGGTGCGCGCGTCGACGTGGCAAACCACTTCTATTGCTACAGCTTCGAACCCAGCAACGAGTGGACGCATTTCTTCGCCGAACAGCCAGAGCTGCAGAGCTACTTCACCAACGTGATGGACAAACACGATCTCGACGAACATGTGCAGTGGCAGACCGAGGTGATCGCCGCCGAGTGGGACGACGAAGACGGCATCTGGACGGTCACGGTCCGGGAGCCCGACGAGGGACTCATTACGATGCAGGCCCGCGCCGTCATCACCGCGGTCGGCCAGCCCAACCGCCCTTATCTGCCGGATCTTAAGGGCGCGAGCACTTTTCGCGGACCCTCATTTCACTCCGCGGCGTGGGACCACTCGGTCGATGTTATGGGCAAGCGCGTCGCGCTGATCGGTGCGGGCGCCAGCGGCTTTCAGATCGCACCGGCGATCGCAGACGACGTCGAGCACCTGACGGTATTTCAGCGCACCGCCCAGTGGATGTTTCCCAACCCGATGTACCACGACAGCGTCGGCGACGGTGTGCGCTGGGCGATGAACCACCTGCCGTTCTATGGACGGTGGTACCGATTCCTGGTGCTGTGGCCCGGCTCGGACAAGGGGCTCGACGCGGCGCGGGTCGACCCGGCCTACCCCGACCAGGACTACGCGGTCAGCGAGATCAACGCCATGGCCCGGTTGATGTTCACCGACTGGATCACCAATCAGGTTGACGGCGACGAGGATCTACTGACCAAGGTGTTGCCGGACTA
>DASYBP010000336.1:0-3861 GCA_036500715.1 Rhodopila sp. | reverse complement strand
GTCAGCGAGCGCAGCATGCGTCTGTTCGCATCCGAGGTCCTGCCGGTGGCCAGGGCGTGGCAGGCCCCAACGGAGCAACGCCAGGCCGCGGAATAATATCGGTTGCTTCGGCCACCTGCGCCGTCAACTGGCGGCGCAGGTTCGCGGCGTTACGACCGAGCGTACCGGCGGAGCTGGGCCGGATCGAGCGTGACGCCCAGGCTGGGCCCGTCCGGCAGCTGGATGTGGAAATCCTTGAACCGCAGCGGCTCGGTTGCCAGGTCGCCTTGCAGGATTTGCGGGCCGAAATGCTCGCAGCCCCAGTTTAGCGCTCCCAGTCCGGCGAAGACCTGGAGATGTGCCGCGGCCCCGATTGAACTCTCCAGCAGGCAGCCGCCGTAAAGTCCGATGCCAGCCGCGACGGCAACGGCGCCCACGTCGAGCGTCGCCAGCAGACCGCCATGCTTGACGAGCTTCAGAGACACGACGTCAGCCGCGCCGGCGCGAACCACGTCGAGCATATCATGCGCGGAGAACACGCACTCATCGGCCATCAGAGGCACGGTGGAGCGGGTGCGCAGTCGCGCCATACCCGCGATATTCCACGCTGGAAGCGGTTGTTCGACCAAGGTGACGCCAATCTCGGCAAGCGACGGCAGGAAGCGCAGCGCGGTCGTTTCGTCCCAGGCCTGGTTGGCATCGACGATCAGCGTCGCTCGTCCTTCGAGTGCGGTCGCCAGACGGCGCAGCCGCGTCATGTCGGCTTCGGGCGACTGGGCGCCGATTTTCACCTTGAAGGTGTTGTGCAGGCGAGCGGCGATTTTGCTTTCCGCTTCTTCAATCTCCTGCGCCGGGTCACCCGACGCGAGGGTCCACAGCACGGGAACGCTGTCGCGGACCGCACCTCCCAGAAGCTGCACCGCCGGCATATCGAGCGTCTTGCCGACCGCGTCGAACAGAGCGCTTTCGATAGCAGCCTTGGCGGCGTTGTTGCGCTTCGCGGCCTCGTCCATGCGGGCGCGTGCGGCGACAAAGCGATTGGCGGCCGAACCGATCAGCGCCGGCGTGAGGTAGGTGTCGATCGTTGCCTTGATGCTCTCAACGCTTTCCTCGCTCCAGCGCGGACCGCCCAGAGTTGCCGCCTCGCCAATCCCGACCACGCCGTTGCCCAGCCGAAGTTCGACGATGACGTAACTCTGTGCGGTGACCGACAGCGAAGACAGTTTGTGCTGCCGCACCGTGGGCACGTCGACGATCGTGGTTTTGATCTGGTTGACAGTAAAATCGCGTCGCAGATCGGCGGTGATGGTCAGGGTCGAGTCGGGCATGGATTGGCTCCGAAATGGACGCGGCGGTTGCCCGGCCGCCATGTTTGCGGCCGGGCTTGAAGTCAGGCGGCTTCGGCGTGCGGTCGGGTCACCTCTGCCTTCGGTGCCGCGGCGCTTTCCGGATGCAGCACGAAGTCGAAGGTGATGTCTGCGAAGGGCGCGTTCAGGCCGCGGGCATGGATCGCCGCGGGGTCGGTTGAACGGCGCACCTCGGGGATCAGGCCGTCGCGGGTGGCGAAGGCGAAGTCGTCATGCAGATAGGCGTCACCGTCGATGTTGATCTGAGTCGTCAGCTTGCGGTAGTTCGGCGCCGAAACGAAGAAATGGATGTGCGCCGGGCGGCGGCCGTGGCGGCCGAGTTGATCGAGCAGCTTCTGGGTCTGGCCTTCGGGCGGGCAGGCGTAGCCGGACGGCATCAGCGAGCGAAATGTATATCGCCCGTCGGCGTCGGTTTCGATGCGCCGGCGCAGATTGTATTTCGGCTGCGACGGGTCGAAGAATGAGTAGCCACCAAGTGTGTTGGCGTGCCAGACGTCGACCACGGCACCGGCGACGGGCTTGCCGTCCATATCGCGGACCTGACCGTTCATGAACAGGACCTCGCCCGGTTCGGTGCCATCGTCGAGACGCGCTTGACCTTTCGACAGCGGGGCACCGGCCACGTACAGCGGGCCTTCGATGGTGCGCGGCGTGCCGCCTTCAATGCCCGCTTTGCGTTCCGCCTCGTCCATCCGCAAATCAAGGAACGTTTCGATGCCGAGGCCCGGTACCAGAAGACCGGCTTCGTTGGCTTGACCGAGAGCGGTAATATAACTGACGGCGGCCCAGAATTCATCCGGTTGGACATCGAAATCTTCGATCGTCCGGAAAAGATCGGCAACGACGCGATGCACGATATTCTTCAACCGAGCATTGCCGGTGGTGTTGGTCAGTCCGCTGACTTTAGCCAGGAGACTTTTTACTTCAGTTGTACTCAATAGTGAGTCGCTCATGTCATATCCTCCGTTCAGGTTTCTTAGCCAAGATCTCCGCCCGCGACGGGCAGGGTGACGCCGGTGATGTAGGAAGCCTCGTCGGAGGCCAGGAACAGGATCGCCGCCGCCTGTTCCTCGGTGGTACCGTATCGCTTCATCAAACTGGACGAGACTGTTTGATCGACGACCTGTTGGTGCCAAAGTTTGTCTTGATCGGTGGGTTGTGCCGCGTTGCGCGGAACGCGCCGGGGCGGGGCTTCCGTGCCGCCCGGTGCGACGCCGCAGACGCGGATGCCGTGTTCGGCATATTCCATCGCCAGGCAGGCCGTGACTGCGTTCACGCCGCCCTTTGCAGCGGCGTAGGGCACGCGATTGATCCCGCGTGTCGCAACTGACGAAACATTCACGATGGTCCCGCCGCCGGCCCGTCTCATCGCCGGCAGCGCTGCCCGACAGCACCACAATGTGGGAAACAGTGACCGCCGGACTTCGGCTTCAATTTGGGCGGGTTGATACTCGGCGTAGGGTTTTGCCCAGATCGTGCCACCTACATTGTTGATCAGTATGTTGATGCGGCCGAAACGTGTCAGGATCGCGTCGATTGCCTCGGATGCCGCGGCATACGTTTCGAGATCGGCCGTAATCGCGATGGAGCCCTCGATGTCGCGTTGCACGTCGTAGATCAACTCCGAGCGATCAACCAGGGCGACCTGCGCCCTCTCTCGCGCAACCCGCTGAGCGACCACCAGGCCGATGCCCTGTGCCGCGCCGGTCACGACCACGACCTTGCCGGCGAAACGCCCTGGATGTGTCATGATTACGCCGCCTTTTTCAGAGCCACGCCGCTCGGTGCGAATTTTTCGTAATGAAAACTGGCCGGCCTGACGCCCTGCTGATCGAGCCAGGCGCGCACGGCCTCGACCATCGGCGGCGGGCCGCAGAGATAGATATCGACATTGCCGGCATGTAGATGCGCCGACTGGATGTGAGCCGTGACGTAGCCTTTGCGGGGATAGGCGCTGGTCTCGGCTGCGACGCAGCAGTCGAAGGTGAAGTTGGGGATACAGGCCGCGAAAGCCTCGAGCTGGTCGACCGCTACCAGGTCCTCATCGTTGGTGACGCCGTAGATGAGGTGAATCGGGTGCGCGCAGGGGCCGGTTTCGGCAATTTTACCGAGCATGGACAGGAACGGCGCCAGCCCGGTGCCGCCCGCCAGGAACAGTATTGGGCGCGTGATGTCGCGCAGATAGAAGCTGCCGGACGGCCCGGCCAGCGCGACCGGCATTCCCGCGGCAGCCTTGTCCCGCAGGAAGCTGCTCATCACGCCGCGGGGGATGTCACGGACAAGGAACGACACCACATTGCTGCCTGGTATGGAGCTGAAAGAGTAGGACCGCAGTTCTTCCGTCCCCGGCACCGTCACGTTGGCATATTGTCCAGGCAGGAAGGCTAGGCCCGAGGGTGCTCGCAAGGTGAAGGCGATTGAGGTGTTTGACAACCGCTGCACCGCCGTCAGATGCGTGGTAATCGCCTGGCTCTTGATCCGGCATGCGGTTGAGGAGGCAGCGATCGAAACCACC
>DASYBP010000335.1:0-2717 GCA_036500715.1 Rhodopila sp. | reverse complement strand
CCGAGATGTGCAGCGTGTCGCTGCCGAACAGCGCGCGCACTGCTTCGACCAGCACGATGCCGGTGCCGAAGGTGACCAGTATCTGGTCCTCGGGCGGGCGCCGGTAGAACAGGCGCATCACGACGCGCTCTATGACGACCCCGGCCAGCAGCATGAAGATGAGCACCGCGGCCAGTGCCAGCAACCAGGAGCCCGTTGCGTCCAGCACGACATAGGCGACATAGGCGCCGACCATGAACAACGCGCCATGGGCAAAGTTCAATACCCCCAAGGTGCCGAGGATGATGGTCAGGCCGCTGCTGACCAGGGCCAGCAACGATCCGAGGGCCAGGCCGTTGAACGCCTGGGACAGCAGCAGCGGCAGGCTGGGCATCGCGTCGATCAGCGGCGGATCAGGTCGTGCAACGGCAACGCCGGGTCGGCCGATCGGGACGCGTGCACATGGTCCGGCGCTCCTCCTTTATCCGCCAACGAATGGCAGGCCCGACTTGCGCTGCGGCGAACGTTCCCGTAGCAGACGCGACTGGCCGGTTCGCAATGCCCGGACCACCGGCATTTGTCAAAAGCCGGACCGGCCGAATACGTCAAAAGCCAAAGAACGAGGGGAGGCAATCCGGATGATCAAACCATCGCCTGAGCAGCGTACGGCGTCGCGCCGCGAGATGCTGCTGGCTGGCGCCGGCTTGGCGGGCGCCGCGCTGCTGCCCAATTTGCCGGGCGCCGCTCGGGCGGCCGAGGATCATCCGCCGCTCGGCACCTGGCCGGCCGGGGTATCGGGGTCTTCGGTGTTTGTCGGCGTCTCGCTGCCGCGCACCGGCACCTACGCGGTGCCCGGCGAGGACGAGCTGAAGGGCATCGAACTGGCGCTGGAGCATATCAACAGCGGCGATCCGCTGATGCGCAAGATCGCCACCGGCCTGACGAAGGGATTGCTCGGCAAGGAGCTGACGCACGGCGTGGCGGATTCCGAGGCGAAGCCGAACACCGCGGTGCAGAACGGCACCAAGTTCATCAGCGAGAACAAGGCGATCCTGCTGATCGGTTGCTCTTCGTCGGCCGAGGCGGTGGCGATGAACAAGCTGGCGCAGCGTGAGCATGTGATCTACCTGCCACCGCTCAGCGGGTCGAACGACACCACCGGCAAGGACTGCGTGCGGTATTCGTTCCGCCAGTGCTTCTATGGGCAGACCGCCGCCGCGGCGCTGACGCCGGTGATCATCAAGCAGCTAGGCAAGGGCAAGAAGATCGCGTTCCTGACACCGGATTATACGTACGGGCACACGGTGCGGCAGTCGTTTGAGGCGGCGACGAAAGAACAGGGCGGCTGGACCGTGTCGACCAACCAGGTGTGTCCGCTGGGAGCCTCGGATTACAGTTCCTATCTGCTGAACATCGCCAATAGCGGCGCCGACGTGTTCATCAACATCAATTTCGGCAACGACGCGGTGCAGTCGATCAAGCAGGCGAAGCAGTTCGGCGTGCTGGACAAGATGACGCTGGTGGTCGCGTACAACACGCCGTTCCTGGCGCGCGATGTCGGGCCGGAGCTGATGCAGGGGGTGTATGCTTCGACCGACTTCTGGTGGACGCTGGAGGACAAGTTCCCGCTGGCCAAGGAATTCGTCGCCGCGTTCCGGAAGAAGTACAACTATAACCCGGAATGGAGTGCCAACTCGGGCTATATGTCGCTCGCGCTATGGGCCGACGCGGTGACGCGTGCCGGCAGCTTCTACCCGCCGGATGTCATCAAGGCGTACGAGGCGGGCAAGCCGACCCAGTCCACGGTGGGAGAGGTTCGGTTCCGCCCCGAAGATCACCAGTTGATCCGGCCGGTGATCATCCAGCGCGGCAAGAAGAAGGCCGATATGAAGAACGACGATGATTATTATGATATCGTCGAGATCGTCCCGGGCGGGCCGCTGATGCAGGCGCCCGACGCGTTCGGCTGCAAGCTGGGCGATTATACCTGAGCTATTGGGGCCGGCAGTTGTTGCCGGCCCCTGTGCAGCGTTACGATCTGCGCACGTTCCAGAACAACGCGTAGCCGCTCAGCACGTCCGTGATGTTCCGCTGATAGGCCCAGGTCGGCAGGATCTGGCCCAGCGGAATATACGGCACGTCCACGAAGGCCTGGCGCTGGATATCCGCGGCGATGCGTTTCTGGTCCGCAAGATCGCCCGCCGCCAGCCACGCGTCCCGCAACGCCTCCAGCTTCGGGCTGTCCGGCCAGCCGCGCGACGCCGCACGGCCGTTGCCGCGGATCCACACATGCACCGCGGGATCGAACTGATCGAGCCCTGACCAATAGGTGTAGAACGCGCTCCAGCCGCCTTGCTCCACCGGGTCGGTCTTCGCCAGGCTTTGCAGCATGCTGCCCCAATCCGTATAGCGCGCTTCCACGTTGAGGCCGACCTTCTGCATCATATCCACGCCGACATCGGCCAGCGCGCGAAGATTGGGAAAATCCGACGGCACCGGAACGACCGTTTTTTCACCCGCATAGCCGGATGCGGCCACCGTGCGTTTCACCGCGGCGAGGTCCCGAGGCCCGGTCAACACCTCCATTCCCGCTGTGCTTGCCATCGGCGACTGCGGACAAAAAATCCCCACGCCCGTGGTCCAGTTCCGCTGATCGGTGGTCGCGGCGGCGATCATGAAATCCTCTTGGTTTACCGCGCCCAACAACGCACGCCGCAGCGCCGGATTATTGAACGGCG